>JAFGXX010000093.1 GCA_016936435.1 Bacteroidales bacterium | reverse complement strand
TTTCTTAAAACGATAAATCATCAGCAACCATCGAGGGTGGTGGTCGATTTCGGCTCCACTTCGGTAACCGGCATCCACGTCAGGATCGTCGAAAAGCTGAGAGAATACTACGGGCTCGAAAAACGTCCGGTAAAAGTCATTGAGCCATACCAGATGCTCGGAGAAGTGGACGATGAACTTATCCGTGAAATGGATATCGACATTGTCGGTCTCTACGGCGAAAAGAACATGTTCGGAATACCGAACCGCGACTGGAAGGTTCATTCAACTCCATGGGGACAGGAAGTTCTCCTCCCGGGAGAATTTAATTACACATATACTGAGAACGGCGATATTTTGATATATCCGGAAGGTGATCTTTCATCCGAATCCAGTGCAATGATGCCCAAATCAGGATATTTTTTCGATGCTCTCGACAGACAACTCCCCGTTGATGACGATACTCTCAGGATCGAAGATAACCTGGAAGAATTCACGGAGCTCAGCTCTCACGATCTTGATTACTGGAAAGCACAGATTGAGATGGTCGACAGCGCATCGAAGGGTATTGTCTTTTCTCCCGGCGGCGCTGCCCTGGGCGATATTGCTCTTGTGCCGGCAGTGGGACTGAAAAATCCAAAAGGGATAAGAGGCGTGGCAGAGTGGTACATGTCGACGCTGACACGTGAGGATTTTATTAAGGAAGTATTTGACAGACAGACTGATATAGCGATAGAAAATCTTAAAAGGCTCTTTGGTGTCATGGGCAGCAAAGCAGATGTGATTTTCATTTGCGGGACCGATTTCGGGACACAAAATTCAACGTTCTGTTCTCCGGAGACTTACACATCGATGTGGCTGCCTTATTACAGGAAAGTCAACGACTGGATCCACACCAACACGAACTGGAAGACATTCAAACATTCCTGCGGAGCAATAGAATCGTTTATGGAGCTCTTCATTGAATCGGGATTCGACATCATAAACCCTGTACAAATCAATGCTGCAGGTATGGACCCGGTTCTTCTCAAGAAGAAATACGGCGACAGGATAGTATTCTGGGGAGGTGGTGTTGACACTCAGGGTGCTTTTCAGTTCGGATCCCCCGGGCAGGTTAAGGATCAGGTCAAAAGGCAATGTGAAATATTTAACAACAACGGCGGTTTCGTTTTCAATACCGTTCATAATATTCAGGCTAATGTGCCCTTCGAAAATGTGGTGGCCATGTTTGAAGCCCTTAAAGAGCTCTGATGGAATACAGGTTTAACTACAGATACCTTATTGTTATCAGCCTCATTTCGGCTATGGGCGGACTTCTTTTCGGCTACGACTGGGTGGTTATAGGCGGGGCCAAGCCTTTTTACGAGCCCTATTTCGGCATTTCCGGCAATCCTGCCATGCAGGGATGGGTTATGAGCTGCGCACTTGTCGGATGCCTTGCGGGGGCACTCCTCTCCGGCTGGCTAAGCGACCGTTTTGGAAGAAAAAAACTCCTTATCCTTGCTGCCTTTCTGTTTATTTTAGCATCTGTAGGTACCGGTGGAGCAGGGTCGCTGTCTTCATTTGTCCTTTTCAGGATAACGGGAGGAGTGGGGATAGGGCTGGCTTCAACAATTTCGCCGATGTATATTGCCGAGATAACGCCGGCTCCGGTACGCGGAAGATTCGTGTCTCTGAACCAGCTCACTATAGTAATAGGTATACTGCTTGCACAGGTGGTCAACTGGCAGATAGCACGACCTGTCTCCCCCGATGCCGCCGCTGCCGACATAGTAGCCTCATGGAACGGACAGATGGGATGGAGGTGGATGTTCTATGCCTGTACAGTGCCGGCAATGCTTTTCTTCATGCTTATGTGGATAGTGCCGGAGAGTCCCAGATGGCTGGCAAAAAAAGCACGTAACCACCGCCAGGTGCATGAATTCCTTTCCGGTATCGGAGGTTATGGTTATGCCGACAAAGAGCTTGCCTCTATAAAAGAATCCCTGAACTCATCACAAAAGAGTGCTACACTGAAAATCCTGACGCAGCCCGGGGTGAGGAAACTCCTTATCACAGGAATAATACTGGCTGTCTTCCAGCAGTGGTGCGGGATAAACGTGATCTTTAACTATGCACAGGAGATATTCTCAAGTGCAGGCTACACAGTATCGGATATCCTGTTCAATATTGTCATTACCGGCAGCGTGAACCTGATCTTTACCTTCGTTGGCATGTTTGCTGTCGACAAGCTGGGACGAAAGTCACTTATGCTCATTGGGGCAGGAGGTCTTGCAGGTATCTATGCTGTTATGGGCAGCATGTATTTTTCTAACCTCACGGGCCTTCCCCTGCTTATAATGGTGGTGCTGGCAATAGCATGTTATGCAATGACACTGGCACCTGTTACCTGGGTGCTGCTTTCAGAGATATTTCCGAACAGGATACGTGGCTTTGCAATGTCGGTAGCAACATTTGCGCTGTGGACAGCGTGTTTCATTCTGACTTATACATTTCCCATACTGAACCATGTTTTAAAAGCATCAGGCACCTTCGGGCTGTACGGACTGATATGTATAATGGGTTTCTGGTTTATTTACAGTTCTCTGCAGGAGACAAAAGGTAAATCGCTGGAACAGATAGAGTATGACATGATTGATGCAAAGAATGAATAATGCTTAACAGGTAAATCGGGAACTTTCCCCGGATAAAAATATATAACAATGAAAATTAAATTTTTATTAACGGCTTTATTTGCAATTTTAAACCTTCTCCCAACACTTCTTTACGGCCAGTCTGAGAACCGTGAGCTGATAAATTTCGACAACGGATGGAAATTTTCAACTGGAGACTTTTCCGATGCCATGGAAGCAGATTTTGATGATAATGCGTGGAGCTTGCTTGATCTTCCCCACGACTGGAGCATAGAGGGTAAAGTCGACAGGAATGCTCCGACAGGAGGGTCGGGAGGATATCTGCCTGCAGGAACAGGATGGTACAGAAAGCATTTCACGCTGAGAAAATCTGACCTCAGAAAAGATCATATCATCATGTTCGATGGTGTTTACATGAACAGCGACGTCTGGCTCAACGGAGAGCACCTCGGCAATTATCCCTTCGGATATAACAGCTTCTGGTACAGCCTTGATGATCATCTGATTGCAGGAGAAAACGTTATTGCTGTAAAAGTTGACAATTCAAACCAACCGGCTTCGCGCTGGTATAGCGGATCGGGAATTTACCGGCACGTGTGGCTGATAAGCACTGATCCTGTTCATGTTAAGCCCTGGGGTATTTATATTACAACACCTGAAATAAGCGAAGGAAGTGCATCGGTAATCGTCGAAACCAGGGTTGAAAATCATTCAGGATCACCAAGGAAAATGAGCGTAATTTCAAAAGTACTCGCTTCCGACGGCAGCAACAGAGGTCATGCGGAATCCGCCCTGCAGGTACTTGACGGTTGGGACCAGAAGGTCACACAGACTATTTACGTTGCAGAGCCTCTGCTCTGGTCTCCAGATACGCCTTATATGTATTCTCTTGTCACACAGGTGACGGTCAACGGAAAGATCGTGGATGAGGTGCATACCCCTTTCGGGATCAGGTCGATGGTCTATGATCCGGATAAGGGATTCATCCTGAACGGGAAAAGTGTCAAAATGAACGGAGTATGCCTTCATCACGACGGAGGATGTATAGGGGCCGCAGTTCCCGAAGATGTATGGGAACGTCGTCTTAAGCTTCTGAAAGAGATGGGATGCAACGCCATACGCACTGCTCATAACCCTGTCGCCCCTGAATTCCTGGACTTGTGCGACAAGCTGGGCTTTCTTGTTATGGATGAGATCTTTGATGAATGGAAGATCGGGAAAGTACGATACGGATATAATATGTATTTTGATAAATGGGCCGAAAAGGACGTGATATCATTCATACACCGCGACCGGAACCATCCCTCTGTGGTGATGTGGAGTGCAGGCAATGAGATCAGGGAACAACCTGTGGAAGGAGGAGAGAAATTACTTCGTCAGCTGCTGGATATTTTTCATAAGGAAGACCCCACCCGTCCGGTAACGGTGGGCTGTGATAACATTGCAGCCGATGACCATCCTGCAAGAATTGAGTTCCTCGAAATGCTCGACATCATCGGATATAATTACGTCGACAGGTGGCATGAACGCAGGGAACTGTTCTATAGCATAGACAAACATGCTCATCCCGGATGGAAAATGGTCGGAACAGAAAGTGTTTCGAACGGGGGCGTACGAGGAAGTTACAGCCTTGGCAAAGATGCTGAAAAAGCTGTTCCGAATTATAACACCCGTATGATCAGGGCTGAACAACTGTGGAAGTTCGTCTCTATGAATTCCTATGTCATTGGTGATTTCATGTGGACAGGAATCGATTATCTCGGAGAGGCATTATGGCCGACAAAGAACGCGTCAAGCGGTGTAATAGATCTATGCGGCTTTCCGAAGGACGGATATTATTTTTACCAGAGCCTGTGGACCGTGGAGCCGATGCTTCATATCTTCCCTCACTGGAACTGGGAGGGCAGGGAAGGTCTTGTTATGCCTGTCCTCGCATATACTAACTGCGACGCGGTGGAGCTTTTTGTAAACGGCAGGTCTTACGGGGAGAAAAGACTCGAATTTCCCCGTCAGGGTAATTCGGGAAGCTGGAACAGATACGACCTTCCTCAGAAAAACGCCACCACTGCTGATCTCCACCTTTCCTGGGATGTGCCTTATGAACCAGGAAGCATCAAAGCCGTCGGGAAAAGGAACGGGGCAATAGTCTGTACTGAAACCATCGAAACAACCGGAGCTCCCTTCGCAATAAAGCTGACAGCTGACAAAGGCTTGCTTTATGCCGGCAAAAAGGGCGTTGCCCATATTGCTGTTGAGGTGGTTGATGATAAGGGCCGTGTAGTGCCCACTGCAGACAATATGATCAGTTACACCGTGACGGGAAGCGGAAAACTGCTTGGCCTCGACAACGGAAACCCTTCAGACCATGAACCGTATAACTCAGGACAAAGAAAAGTATTTAACGGCATGGGAATAGCATTGATACAGGCAGGAGAAAATATGGGATCCGTGAAACTTACAGCCTCATCCGGAGGACTGAAGGATGTCACAATTGAGGTCATAGTGAGATAAATAAATTTTAAGGATTTTATAACCGCTAAGTTCGCAAAGAAGGCGCAAAGGGCGCAAAGGACGCAAAGGGCGCAAAGTTAACATGCATATAATTAAAGCCTTTGATTAAACCTTTGCGAAAGCATACGCTGTATTGAATAACAAGGAAAAACAAAAACATAATTATGAGAAATCTGCTCTGTTTGATCGTCTTCATAACTTTTGCGGGTTGCAATAGTCCAAGTGATTATTCAAGGGACTCATTATCACTGGGCGGTGAATGGCATTTCCGTATCGACTCCCTCGATAAGGGTATGGAACAGGAATGGTACATGAGCCTTCCTGATGAAACCGTGATCCTTCCCGGATCGATGACAGAAAACGGTAAAGGATACGATGTCGATGTAAATACTCCATGGGTGGGCGACATTATTGACAGGTCGTATTTCAACGAAGAGAAATATGAAAGATACCGTCAGCCAGGGAATATTAAAATACCCTTCTGGCTGAAACCCGATAAATATTATAAAGGTGTTGCATGGTATAACAGGGAAGTGGAAATACCCGATGGGTGGAGCGGTAAAAAAGTGATGATAAGCCTTGAACGATGCCACTGGGAATCAACACTTTTCGTTAATGGAAAGAAAGCCGGATCGGATAAAAGCCTTTCAACCCCACATGAATATGATATTACCCCGTTGCTTGTTGCAGGTAAGAATCTTCTCAGCATCCGGATCGACAACCGGGTGATAATCCCGATAGGTGTCAATTCACACAGCATCAGTGATCATACCCAGTCGAACTGGAACGGCATTACCGGAAAACTGGAACTGATTGCCATGCCTCAGGTGTTTATTGATGATATAAAAGTATTTCCTGATATCGCGAATGAAAGGGCAAAAGTCATTGTTAGCGTCAGGGATCCCGGTAACACCGGCTTTGACGGCAAACTGAAACTAGGGGCAATTACAGTCAGTTCAGGTAAAATCAGGAAAGTCCGCTCAAAAAATGTAACAATTGTTACAAATTCAGAGAGGCATCAGAGCATAGTGGAATATAAGATAAAGAACCCTCAGTTGTGGAGTGAGTTCACTCCTTCGGTGTACACTCTCACAGCCACGCTGACTGACAGGGATGGCAATGTTGCAGATGCCATGAGCACTGATTTTGGCATGAGGGAGTTCCGTGCTGCCGGCACAAGGTTCGAAATAAACGGCATCCCGGCTTTTCTGAGAGGAACAACGGAATGTTGCATATTTCCCCTGACAGGATATCCGCCTACAGATACGGGATCGTGGATAAAAGTCCTGCAGGCCTGTAAGGACCATGGGCTCAATCACATGAGGTTCCACTCCTTCTGTCCGCCCGAGGCGGCCTTCGATGCTGCCGACAGGCTGGGTATATATTTTCATGTCGAATGCCCTTCGTGGGCTAACCAGGGAGCCTCAGTGGGCAACGGAGGCCCTGTCGACAGCTTCATCTATGAGGAAGGTGACAGGATAATGAAAGAATATGGCAATCATCCTTCTTTCTGTATGATGGCTTACGGCAATGAACCGTCGGGAAGAAACCACAGGGCCTGGCTGGGCGAACTTATCACCTACTGGAAGTCGGTCGATAACCGGAGAGTGTACACTTCGGCAGCAGGCTGGCCCATTATCCCCGAAAACGAATACAACGTCCCTTCCGATCCAAGGATACAGCACTGGGGAGAAGGACTTAAGAGCATCATCAATGCTGCTCCCCCACAGACAATGTTCGATTACAGCGATTATATCTCCAGGTTCACTGTGCCGACGGTAAGCCACGAAGCAGGTCAATGGTGCGTTTACCCCGATTTCGATGAAATTGAAAAATATACCGGTGTTCTTAAACCCACAAATTTCGAGATCTTCCAGGAGAGCCTTGAGGAGAACGGAATGGGTCATCAGGCACACGATTTTCTTATGGCATCAGGCAAATTGCAGGCTTTATGTTATAAGGCTGAAGTTGAAGCTTCATTAAGAACCCCGGGTATGGCAGGTTTCGAACTTCTTCAGCTTCATGATTTTCCGGGCCAGGGAACAGCCCTTGTCGGGGTCCTGAATCCATTCTTTGAATCGAAGGGGTACATAAGCCCGGAAGAGTTCAGAATGTTTTGCAACGAAACAGTTCCGCTGGCCAGGATGAAAAAAATGATCTATACCGGAGGAGAAACCTTTGAGGCGCAGGTAGAAGTGACTCATTTTGGTCGGCAACCGGTGAAAAATGCAACAATTTCATGCAGGGTACGGAATGCAGAGGGAGAAGTCCTTCATGAGGAGATCATGAAGATGGAGGAAATAATTATTGGCAATAATGTTGCCGGAGTTTTTGCAGCCGGTCTCGGCAGCTCCGAGAGGGCAGAAAAGCTTGTCTTTGAGGTTTCCATTGAAGGTACAGGGTTCAGGAACAGCTGGGACCTGTGGGTTTATCCGGCAGAAATTGAAGCCGATACCGGTGATGTCTTTGTTACCGGCAAGCTCGATGAAAGTGCAATCCGAAAGCTCAGGGAAGGAGGCCGGGTACTACTTCTGACCTATGGAAGGGTAGTTCCTGACAGGGGGGTGAAGGTGGCGATAGGTTTTTCGAGTATTTTCTGGAACACGGCATGGACCGGCAACCAGCCGCCTCATACGCTTGGTATCTTATGTGATCCTGACCATCCCGTCTTCAGCGCCTTTCCGACAGAATATCACAGCAACTGGCAGTGGTGGGATCCTGTTGCCCATTCGCAGGCAATGATAATTGACGATTTCTCCCCGGAATTAAGGCCGCTGATCCAGCCTATCGACACATGGTTTGAAAACAGAAGACTGGCTCTTGCCTTCGAAGCAAAATGCGCCGGAGGAAAACTGATGGTCTGCAGTATCAACATGAACGATTCGCTTGAAGACAGACCCGTGAGCAAACAGCTACTTGTCTCAATGATGAATTATATGAACAGCGGGTCCTTTGACCCGGATACTGAGGCGGATCTTGAAAAAATCAAGGATCTGACAGACTTTTAGTGACACTCCCTCAGTCTTTTAAGCATATAATCGTATCCTGACTGGCATTTATTGTCATAAAGTCCTACCTTTATGAAATATTTACCAAGAACAATGTTATGAACAAAACTCCATTTGACAATCTTGACATCCCTCCAGGGCTGAAGAATTACCTCTCTCATTATAAGGTAATTCTTCTGGTTTTAATTGCGGTCATTCTGCTATGGACATCTCTTTTTCAGATTGATCCTGAAGAAGTAGGAGTCATCACCAGGTTTGGAAAATATATACGGACCGTTGAGCCGGGACTTAATATTAAGATCCCGGTTCTGGAAAGTATATATAAGGTCGCAGTGGAAAGACAGCAGAAGGAGGAATTTGGTTTCCGTACCCTCAGTCCCGGGATACAGTCGCAATATACAAAAGCAGGAACCGCAGATGAATCCCTTATGCTAACCGGCGACCTTAATCTTGCTGATGTGGAATGGGTTGTGCAGTACAGGATAGATGATCCGTATCTGTATCTGTTCAAAGTCAGGGAGCCGATCAGCACCCTCCGTGACATATCGGAAGCATCGATGCGCCAGATCGTTGGGGATAGAACAGTAAATGAAGTGCTGACTGTCGGAAGAAGCGAAATAGCAAGCAGCGTTCAGGAAGAGATCCAGAAGTTATGTTCTGAATACTCACTCGGGATCAAGATTGAACAGGTCGTTCTTCAGGACGTAAATCCCCCCGACCCGGTAAAGGATGCTTTCAACGCTGTAAATGAGGCACAGCAGGAGAAGGAAACGTTGATAAACCAGGCCCGCTCCGAATATAATAAGATCATTCCAAAAGCAAGAGGCCAGGCTGATGAGACAATACAGAAAGCTGAAGGATATGCCACCGAACGTGTAAATAACGCTCTGGGCGAAGCTGCCAGATTCGATGCACTTTACAGGGAATATATTAAAGCCCCTGAAGTGACAAAGAGAAGGATTTACCTGGAAACTATGACAACCGTAATCCCTAAACTCGGGAGCAAAATAATCACTGATGAAGACGGTAATAACGTATTACCGCTTTTGCAAATGGAGCTTAATAAAAAATAAAAATCCCCGAAATGAAAATCAGGAAAATCATAATTAGTACTTCAATAGTCATCATTGCCCTCATCCTGATCTTTGAATGCGCATATATTGTGAAGGAGACGGAACAGGTTGTGATAACACAGTTCGGGAAACCGGTTGGTGAAGCCAAAATCACACCCGGACTAAAGATTAAAGTGCCCTTTATTCAGAAAACCAATTATTTTGAAAAAAGGTTTCTGGAATGGGATGGAGATCCTAACCAGGTACCGACAAAAGACAAGAAATTCATCTTTGTTGATGCCTATGCCCGCTGGCAGATAACTGATCCGCTTCAGTTTTTCAAGAGACTGACAAATGAAAGAGGCGCTCAGTCGAGACTTGATGACATTCTTGACGGTGAGACACGTGATTTCATCGCCAATAATGACCTTGAAGAAGCGGTTCGAACGAGTAACAGGATACCTTTATCGTCGGGCTTGTCTGGTGAAGAAGTCGGCGATACTCTTTCCGATATCGCGATAGGCAGGTTGAAGATACAGGAAATGATACTTAAATCAGCAAATGAGAAAGCAAAGGATCTGGGAATAGTCATCCTCGATTTCAGGCTAAAAAGGCTGAATTATGTTGAGGAAGTGAGAGTACAGGTCTATGAGCGGATGAAAAGTGAGAGGTTCCGGATAGCAGAAAAGTTCAGATCTGAAGGTCAGGGTGAAGCTTCTAAAATTAACGGTGAAAAAGAAAAAGATCTGAAAGCAATTCAATCAGAAGCTTTCCGGAAAGCTGAAGAGATAAGGGGCAGGGCAGATGCCAGGGCAACCTCCATTTATGCCAATGCTTACAACCAGTCGGCATCCTCCAGAGACCTGTACAGTTTTGCTAAATCGATGGAAACATTTGAAAGAACTTTTGATTCTACAACAACCATCATCCTTTCAACAAAAAGTGAATTGTATAAATATCTTATCAACTTCTGATTACAGGACATTCAGTTGTGTTCACGGAACATGATATACCAGGTCCTGAAGGAACTAATCAATATAACCAGATATATATTCCAATCGTAATTGCTGAGAGCACTGCCAGGTGAAGTCTCCAGTCTTTAATGCCTTCGAACCGTGCTAAGCCGGCACTGTAATTTATAGTGGTCCTGCTGAGTTTCTCCGGGTCTGTTTTTGGGGTGAAGGCTGACACTATGAACAATACTGCCGTTATGATCAATTCTGCCCAGAGGCCACGATAGCCGAAATTAAGTGTCATTTTATGATGAAGGATGGGGAAGATCTCCCGGCCCGAATCAGGACCCAGGAACTGGTCAGTAACAAAGACCGTGGCCAGTATCAACCCGATAATGACTGAAGCTGCCGCTCCCTGAAGGGTAACTTTTTTACTGACGATGCCGAAGAATATTGCAGGAAAGACCGGTATTACCAGGTAGGCTGTGATCGTCTGGAGATATTTATATAGTCCTTCTTCATTTTTATACACCAGGTAAGCAGCTCCAATACCCAGGAAGGCAACTGCCAGAATGATCATCCGTCCAAGGGCTACCTGTTTTTTCTCAGGGAAATCAGGCCTGAATTCCACAATAAAATCACGAACTACAAGAGTAGACACTGAATTCATCACGGCAATGAGCGATGTAACCAGGGCAGCTATCAATGATGCCAGGAGGAGTCCTCTTAATCCTGTTGGCAGAAGGTTGTTAAGTAGAAGAACAAAGGTCTGTTTCGTTGCATCCCCTTCAAGTTCCCCCGGGTAAAGGGCAAAGGCAATGACCCCCGGAAGGGCAAAAATAAATATCGGGAAAAGTTTCAGAAGAACTGCAAACATGGAACCCCATCTTGCCTGCCGGATGTCGGGAGCTGCAAGAACACGCTGTACATTAACCTGATCGATTCCCCAGTAGAATATACCTGCATAAAAAGCTGTTGCCAGTATACCCCAGAAAGGATACACTGTATCACCGGGTTTGGCTATTGTCATCATTTCGGGCACTCTTTCCATAAGGCCGTTCCAGCCTCCCACTTTAACCAGCCCGAGGATTAGCATCACAGCTGATCCTCCGATCATTATAATAACCTGGATAACATCAGAATAGGCCACTGCGGTGAAACCCCCGATAATAGTAAACAATGCTACAGCAAGGGCTATATAAAATACAGTCGTCATGACATTCCATCCCAGGAGGCTGTTCAATACCAGTGCGCCTGCAAAAAGAGTGAAAGCCAGTTTTGTCATTATGCTGATTATCAGCATCAATCCTGAGAAAAAAGTTCGGGCATTTCGATTATACCTGAGTTCAAGGAATTCTGGTATGGTAAAGATCTTGTTCTTCATGTAATAGGGGAACAGTACGGCACAGGCAAAGCCTAGTGTTATGGCACATGTCAGTTCCACCGATCCGGCTGAGAGCCCATACCTGTATGAGTCTCCCGAAAGCCCCACGAGGTGTTCAGCCCCGATGTTGGTTGCAAACAGTGATGCTCCTATCACCGGCCATCTGATCGACCTGCCACCCAGGAAAAAATTGGTACTGTTCTTTCCGGCTTTCTTCCGGATAGCCATATACAGACCGAAGAAAAGACTTCCTCCGATGATGATTGTCAGAACAATCCAGTCAGGATATGAGAGTGTCAGGTTCATCGGCAATTTTTTGGAGACGATTAATGCTCTGGATCATGGCTCTTACAGTATGATAATTTATCTTCCAGGAATGTCCCATGTGTGTCCAGACCGGCCTTCCCTGCCTTGAAAGCAATGGATACCACTCACCCACACCCTTGTTGATCATTTTATCAAAAACAAAACGATGGACATTTTTATACGCATCGAGATATTTATTATCGCCAAACAGAATGGCAGCGTCAAGCATTCCTGTCATGACTTCCGCCTGTTGCCAGAATTCTTTTTCCATGTCGTAAACGCCTCCGGAATGAGGTCCTTCCACAAAAACACCTCCGTATTCCCTGTCAATACCGTTTTTTTCGGTATGATCAAAAATGGTCATGAACAGGTCCGAATAAATATGGGGATCCATATTAAGTATCTGCAGAGCGTGGATCATCAGCCAGGCCAGTTCTGCATTATGTCCGAAGCAGGTATTATCTGTGGCATTGCCTTTTTGTCCTTCTTCAGAAAATCTGTCCCAGCCCCAGATTATATCGAATTTTATCTGTGGAGCAACCGTCCAATCCTCATAAAACTGGGGTATGCCGGTTTTATAAAGCGGGTGAATGATTCGCTTTATGAGGATGTTTATGATCTCCAGTAATTTCCTCCTGTGTACTTCTTTCCGTGTACATTCGTAAAGAGTCGTAAAAGCCTCCATCAGATGCATGTGGACATCCAGTGTCTTGCGGTCTCCGCCCTGGCTGCCCGGTCCGCACAGGTTCCAGTTCCGGTGGAACATCTCCCAATACCCTCCGTACATCGAATCAACACAGTATTTCTGTATCAGGTCGAATACTTTTGCAGCATATTCCACACCCCTTGAGTCTCCTGTGGCAAGGGTATATTCACTCAGCGAATAGATAGCGAAGCTCTGACCGTAAATGATCTTATGGTCTTTTTTCAGATTACCCCTGCGGTCCATCATCCAGTAAAAGCCTCCGTATTCCTTATCCCACATCCTGTCTATCAGAAAATCAGCGCCATGTTTTGCCATGTCAGCATATTTTCCTTCGCCATAACCTGCCCTGTGTGCTGAAGAGATGGTATAAAGACACCGGGTCTGGGCAATAAGTGACTTTTCATCTTCACCGGTATCCTTTCCGTCTTTATCGAAATGGGTGATGAACCCTCCGTATTCAGTGTCGGTCATTCTCGTTGTCCAGAATGGAAGGAGCTCATTTACAAGATGTTCTTGTGCTTCTTCTATCAGGTATCGGATCTCGCTGGCATTCATATAAGCTTATTTTTTTATTTTGTGTGTATTCCATTTAATTCCTGGTAGAGGGCGGGCAGGAAGTCGCGGTTATCAGCCATAAGATAGTGCATTTCCCCACCCATGCGGCTGAATGTTTTGCAAAACCGTATATAGTAGGCGGGATCATCTGCCGGGGGTTCTCCGTCTTTTTCCCAGTCCCGGTCGGAGGGGGCAAGGTCTGTAACAAGAATATAATGATTATCGATATGGCCATGCTCACGGATCCTGATATTCTGTGCCATTGAAAGTGATTTTTCGAAGATCATGGGCGACATGACGGCTGATCCTACCGACATATAGACACCAGAATCGAGCCTGCTGACACTGTCTGCGAAGCTAAGGAAGTCATTCTGGGCTGTCCGTCCCAGGGCAGCGCAATTATTTGCCGGATGGCAATAAATAATATCATGGCCTATCATAGGATGCCCTGTAAAAGGTATTCCGAATTCCCATGCAGCAGCCTGCGAGGAATATTTTTTGAAAGGATGGGGTACCGGCATAAACCCTGCTTTAATACCCATACCGGATATTACTCCGGCCAGGTCGCTGGCAGAGGCAGCAAGACCCGGGTCTGTAAGGAAGTTCTTTGTGGCCACATCGTGCAGTTTCTCTACCGAAGGGATCGTCAGCCCTTCCCGGGATATCATTTTACCAACAGCTTCCCCATAACCCAGTCCTTCGTAAGCTCCTACAGCCAGCGCCAGGTTGATGTATAATCCTGTTTCTTCCCACAAACCGAACTGACCTCTTTCAACATTTTCACGGACGTTTTCGCTCGATTTTCCCTGGAAGGCAAACTCCCAGTCGTGAATTATCCCGGCTCCGTTTGTCGCAAGATGTGTCAGCCAGCCCTCTTTCATTAATGCTATCAGCACCGGTGAAAGACCGTTTTTGATCAGATGGGCACCAAAAGTTAGTATCACTGCGCTGCCCTTTTCTCTTGCTTTTTTAATACGGATTGCCGTTTTTTCTATAAGCATCCGTCCTTCTTCCGTCAGATTCAGTATTTCCCTGCCGGGACTGATACTGTCTTTTTCAATATCCACCCTGTTCTTTCTTTCCTTAAGGCTTTTTAACAAAAGCCTGTCCCTGTCAAATTTAGGGTATGGCATACTCCGTGATTTTAAATGTTTAAGAATTCAAGTACACGTTCATATTGTGAAAAATCAGGTATTATCATTCCGGCTCCTGCCATGATAAGCCTTGTCCGTTTCTTTTCGTTCAGTCCGTATCGTCGCAACTCATTGCTTGCAACTCCTATCGCCATAGCTCCTTTTTTAACTGTTTCACGGATCTCGACGGGTCCGTCGCCGAATGTTACCAGGTGACTGGATGCTGATGGCCCGATGGTATCCAGGATATGGTCGATAACGATCCTTTTGGCCTCTTTTCTGATATCGCCTACAGCTCCGTAGATTCTGCCTTCGAAGAAATTATCATAACCCAGGACTCGTGCTTCCCGCTTTACCTCATCAACATCGGTGCCGCTTGCCAGGTACAGTTTTATCCCCGATTCAAAAAGTATCCTGAGAATGTCGACGGCATTTTTCAGGGTTACATCATCAATGCGGAGCTCACCCTTCAGAAATTTTTGTTCACGTACCCTGACAACCTTCAGCAGTTCGTCATTGTATATCTTCTTGTAGTCTTCGGGTGTAAGAATCTTCTCTTCGGGTACACAGCCGAATTCCTTTATCAGACCGATAAGACCGTGCATCTGAGCCAGTGTCTGAATGCCTGTTGTAGCATCAATATATTCATTTACACGGTTCTGCACTGATAAAAACAATGAACTTTCGGCATCATTGAACCTGTCTCCCAGGACAGCTCCTGTCATCACAGGAGCCATAATAAGCTCCCATCCTTCGCGGAGGGTTGAGATCGTTCCATCGTGATCGAAGATGGCATGACGGATTTCCGTTTTTTCTTTTTTCTTATTAATAATTTCGATTTCAGAATCATTGAGATACTCTGCCTTACGGATATCTTTTGCCAGGTCGGGTAAAAAAATGAAGTCAGGATCTTCACCTATGGCAATTATTTCGTCAGGTGATGCCGTACCTGTCTGGAACAGTTTTTTAACAGTGACTCCTGCTGCCAGGGTTCCAAGCATGGCAGCCTCATCCATCCCGTATCCTGCTGCAAGTGTAGCTGCCGCGGCGGCAAGGTAAGTGTCTCCGGCCCCCACTGTATCCACTTTCCCATGAATAAGCAGGCCCGGTATCTCCGTGATGCGGTTCTCTTCACATATTAACGAGCCGTAAGCTCCCCTTGTAATAAAGAGGGGCTTCATGTATCTTGAAAAAAGTTCTCGGGCAGACGGTTCAAGTTCCGAAAGGGAAATTATTTCATCGGGATCTTTTTTCTTACCGCATAACCTCAACGCTTCCGTGTCGTTCATCTTACGGATGGATCCGCTGAAAAAGTCATTATAATTACGACTGTCGGTGATAAATGTTTTATCAGGGAACATTTCTATCACCCTTTTCAGACCTTCCCTGAAATATTCTGTGTGAATTCCTGAGGGAACCTGCTGGTTAATGATGATAACATCAGTAGCAGGGATTGTCGTGATCAGATTATCAATTAGTTTGTCAGCTGTTTCTTTTGAAAGAATATTGAAATTTCCGAAATCGACCCTGTTAAGTTCGGAGCCTGAAATATAAGGTTTTGCATATGTATGAGTGTACCATTCTGATTCCTGGACCAGGATGTTATCAGAGTTTATCCCTGTATCTTTCATGATCCTTAACATTTCGGTTCCAAAAGGATCTGTGCTGATCACACCACAAGCAAGGACATCGCCGACACCAAGTGCCGCAAGGTTATTTGCAACGTTACCGGCTCCTCCAAGGGAGTAGCTCTGTCTTGAAACAGGTCGTGTTTTCTGGCCTGTTTCAACAGAGATTTCACTCATTGATTCATCAACGAACCAGTAGGCGTCGAGGCAAAAATCACCCACGACCGCTATGCTGACGGAACTTATACTGTCAAGAATCTTCTGAAGTTTTTCTTTATTCATCTGGTTTTCCTTTTTCAGGCTGGTGTCAGAAATGATCTTTATAGAGTGCCACGCATAAAGCAGCGTAATCACCGATCGAATCACCCAATGCAGCGGGCACTATCCGGCATACCTCGAGTGAGGCAGGTATTGCTTCCTCTTTCAGGATTTTCTCAACGATGGGTTTGAACAGCATTTCATTCCGGGAGTAAATACTTCCTATAACAATACATTCGGGATTCAGGATATCTATCAGTATTGCAAGTGCTTTCCCGAGGTATTCAGCCGATATACGGATTATCTGGTTAGCAACCCTGTCGCCTGCAAGAGCTGCGAGAGCCACTGATCTGGCATCGATACTGTTCAGTAAATCAGTGGAAGGACAGAATCCTACAGGTTGATTATTCATGAGTCGTTCCGACACAACTGATTTTGCAAGCTGGGCTATTCCTCCGCCGCTGCAAAAGCCCTCGAATGATCCTTCTTTTCCAAAACCGACAGGTCCTGTAGCGGCGAGCCTGATATGACCAACTTCTCCACCCAGGTCATTGGTTCCGCTGTAGATCCGGCCGTTCAGTATCAGTCCTGCCCCCATGCCTGTTCCGAATGTCAGGAATATCATATTCAAAGTTCCTTTCCCTGCCCCCATCAGCCATTCGGCAAGGGCACATGCATTTGCATCGTTCTGAAGAGCTGTTTCCACGCCGAATTCTTCACTGAAAATCCTGGTGATCGGTACCTTATCCCAGCCCGGCAGATTAGGCGGAGAATAAATAATGCCCTTTTTAGAATCGAGAGGTCCTCCGCAACTTATTCCAATTCGTTTCAGATTATATTCCTTATTACGGACCAGCATAGATCTGATCCTCACCCTGAATTCTGAAAGAATAACTTCAGGTCCTCTTCGGGTATCTGTATCAAAAACAACCTTCTCCCTGACTGAAAAAGCTTCATCTCCGGCCACTATACTACATTTTGTCCCGCCTATGTCGAGACCAAGATAAATATCTCCGTTATGAGGATCCATTTTTGAAGAAGTTAAATAATATAATCATAAAGATCTGATAAAAATCAGATTATGGGTGCCGCTGCCTGTTTCTAGCGGCTTGCCGTTTTTCCGAACCATCGACTCTTTACCGTTGCGTATGAATTTCACTGCGTTATTCGGGATGACCATTTCAGCGCTGACACCGACCGGTATCGCGAGTTCAATTTTCAATTCATTACCTTCGGTTTTCCAGTCAACCTTTAAAGTGCCGAATGGTGTTTCCTTGGTTGTTTTTGCCCATGAAATGCCTTCCGGGATCTGTGGTTCTATGATAACCCGCCTGTATGACGGATGATCCTTATCCATCCGGATACCTCCCACAGCCTGGTAAAACCACGTTCCTATACCGTTATAGCAATTGTGAATATGGCTTCTTGCCCCGTTCCAGTGTTCCCATGTTGTGGTGGCACCGTTGTCGGTCATGTACAGATAGCCCGGGTAATCTCTCTTTTTAAGCATGCTGTAAACAAGATCTGCAGCATGAGCTTCAACGGCCCATTCAGTAAGAACAGGTATTCCTACAAGTCCGCAGGCAACATGTCCCTTGCGGTTTGCTTCAGTTTCATAATATAGATTTTCCCTTACCCTGGCAATCAGTGAATCAGGAACTATACCCGCGAGCATGGGGAAACACTGATCGATCTGGTATCCTTTGGCATATCTGCCCGTTTTGCTATCGTAAAAAATTTCATGCACCTTCTTTTTAAGCTCACTCTCTTTTTCTGCATATACCCTGATATCATCCTTTTTACCAACAACATGTGCTATTTTTTGCATGTAGTTGTAGCACATGCAGACGAATGAATTATTTACGAGGTCGATGCATTCTTCAGATTTCTGGTCTATTCCTTCGGGAGTCGCCCAGTCGCCCAGGTACCATGACCTGTAATCGGTATCGGGCCATTTTTTTAATATGCCTGATCCTGAGTAGTTTTCAACATATCTCAGCCAGTTTTGCATGGCCGGGTAATGTCTTTCCAGTATCCTCTTATCTCCGTAGGCAAGGTATGTCTTCCATGATGCTGAAATTATAAATCCGCACCAGTAGGGTCCACCTCCCGCCCTGTACGGATTTGGCGCTGTATGAGGCATCCCGCCGTCTTCACGGTTACAGTCGCTCCATGCCTGGAGCCAGTTTGAATAGAGGGGGCCAAGGTCGAACATCATCTGGGCTGTTTCCGTTGAGGCATTCCCGTCACCGCCATAGCCGAGCCTTTCAATCTGGGGGCAATCGACAAGATATCCTCCCAGGCTAAGGCAGCGGAGGGTGTAATTGATCATATCATGAATGTCGTTCATGTCCTTGTCGGAACATTCGAATGAAGAAGCAATGCTGTATCCTGTATGGATAAGGTATGCCGTTAAAGATTCCTTTGCGGGTATTTTATCGAGATTTGAGATCCTGACATACCTGAAACCATGGTAATTGAATTTGTTGATAAAAGTTTCAGACCCTTTGCCTGCTGCGATATATATATCTTTCTGATTCCTGTCGATGAATTTGCCACCCGGCCCCAGATGATCGCAGTATTCCATAATGATCTTCTGTCCCTTTTTTAGTGAACCAAATTCGATCTTCAGCCAGCCGCTGAGGTTTCTGCCCATATCGGCAAGGAAGCTTCCGTCAGGATACGCTATTATTGTATCAGGACTTATAGAAGCCTGTATCCTGTTGGGTTCTGTCATCTGAGGACTTACCTTATGTTCCGGAACCCTGACCTCTGATACGGGGAGCCACCCGATGCTGTTCATATTTTCAAACGACCAGTCTTCGATTATTTGTTCGCCGTTAACCATCTCGCCCCCGAACTTGTCGGGTCTCCATGAGCCAAGGGTGGAATAACCGCTTATCCTTCCTTTCCATTTGCTGTTTGTCGCAAGTACCGTTTCCCGGTTTCCGGCTCTCATTTGTTCAAGCTGGGCTCTTACAAGAGGCCCGTCTGACACAACACCCGGGAGCCCTTTACTGTACCATCCTCTGCCAAGCCATATAACAAGGTCATTATCCCCTTCCTTCACATATGATGAAACATCGTAGGTAATGGAATGCGATCGCTTATCGAACTGCGAGACGGCAGGGGAGAGGACATCGTCACCAACCTTTCTGCCGTTTACATATACTTCGTGATAACCCAGTGAATTTACATACAGTAACAATCTATCAAATGGTTCGGTGAGCCTGAATTCCGACCTGAGCAGGGGTGAACAGTCCATACATCCTTCGTCCTCAAATCCTATATATTCAGCATTCCAGTCTTCATTCTCAAGGAGTCCCACGGTGAACCAGGCCGCGTCACTCCATTCTGACACTGCACCCTTGTCGTCCCACATTCTGACCTTCCAGAAACCTGCAGACCCTGAATTAAGCTCATTTCCGTCATAGATCACAAGCACAGATTCAGACGATCTGACCCTGCCTGAATTCCAGAAGTCGGCGTTCTCTTCATTCAACAGGGCGCTGTCGCTTGCAACAAGAAGCTGATAGGCTTTTTGTCGTGTCCCATCCCTGTCAGAGCTTATCTTCCAGCTGAATCCGGGCAGGGTGCTCCCTATACCCAGAGGATTGACAAGATTTTCGCATTTGAGGTCATAAATGAAATTATTGTTATGCTTTTCTGCACATGAGTTAAAAAATAAGGCTATGCATGCAGAAAACAACAGGGCTGACCCCTTCTTCAGAAAAACATCCTTAAATGTCACTTTAACGGCTATCCGACACATCATCTGTTATTTTTATTAAAAAATTTTCCTGTTTATCGGTGAGTCATGAAATTCAATAGTGTTAAATTTAGAAATAATATCTGATTGAAAGAATATTCAGAACATCAAAGCAATGAAACACACCCTTAAGACGGTCTTTCTGCTGGTGTTGATATCATCAGCCTGCACCCATCCGAAAGATACTGTGGATTATGTCGATCCTTTCATCGGGACAGATTTTTTCGGACATACCTTCCCGGGTCCTTCCCTGCCGCATGCCATGGTTCATCTGAGCCCTGATGTATATACCCAGGGATGGACATATTGCGCCGGGTATGTTTATCCGGGTAGTTCAATTATGGGATTCAGCCATACTCACTGGAGCGGTGTCGGAATGGTTGACGGAGGTGATGTACTGATAATGCCTGATGTTGGTCAGAAACTCCGTCTTACACCCGGATCTCCCGACAATCCGGATGAAGGCTACCGTTCAGGGTTTGATCACAAAGACGAAACCGCCTCTGCAGGGTATTATTCAGTATTGCTTAAAGACTGTAATGTGAAGGCTGAGCTGACATCAACACGAAGGGCAGGATTTCACAGGTATACTTTTCCGGAGGCTGAGAACTCAAGGATCATAATCGACCTGGGCCATCAGATCGGAACTTACAGACCGGAGCAGAAATCTGAGATTAAAATTGTAAACAACAACATTATTGAGGGCTTCAGGAACGCCCGGCACGGAAAGGTATGGTTTGTTGCAGAATTCAACAAGCCCTTTGCATACTATGGAACCTTTGATGCTGATTACAGAACTCCCGAATCTGACGCCGGTATTTTTCCTTATAAAAATGCTGAAAAGGGTGAAAAAATCGGAGCCTTTGTTTATTTCAGGACTTCGGAAAACGAGCAGGTGCTTGTTAAGGTAGGGATTTCGTATACAGGCATTGAAGGAGCCAGGAAGAATCTTGCCGGGGAGATACCCCACTGGGATTTTGATATTGTCAGGAACAATGCCCGTGAGACCTGGAACAAAGAGTTGTCAAAAATAATAATAGAAGATCCTTCGGAAGAGAAGAAACAAATTTTCTATACTGCCCTCTACCATTCGCTTCTGGCACAGTATATATCAAATGATGTTGACGGTAAATACAGAGGTCCGGACGGGAAGATACATATTGCAAAAGATTATGACTATTACGGATCCTTCTCATGCTGGGACACTTACCGTTCACAGCATCCCCTGCTTACGATCGTTGCCGGAGAACATGTCAACGATTTCATAAAGTCGATAGAATCGAAAACCAGGGAATACGGATGGCTTCCTGCCCAGCATTTTAATAATGTATTTGGGGAATCGATGGTAGGCGATCATCTTGTACCGGTGATTGTTGATGCTTTCATGAAAGGATACAGGGATTTCGATGTTGACTTCCTGTATGATGCCATGCGCACCAAGGCGCTGGAACTGCCTTCTCCACCTGTTCGGGCAACTGCCGGCAGGTCGGGGCTGCAATATATCACTGAAAAAGGGTATATCCCGGCCGACAGGGTTACAGAGTCAGTTTCAAAGACCCTTGAGATGGCCTATGATGACTGGTGCATTGCACAGATGGCCAGGGAACTCGGGAAAGAAGATGATTACCGGATGTTCATGTCCAGAGCTCTGAATTATAAGAATTTATGGGATTACGGCACCGGATTCATGCGTCCGAGAAACCATGATGGATCGTGGCTTGAAGCACTCGATGGACATGAACAGGAAATATTAAAGGAGGGAGACCATGCCTGGTACAGGTATTTTGATCCCCTTCTTGTAGGCCGGCGCCCCAACCGCCATTATACCGAATCAAATGCCTGGCAGTACATCTGGTCGGTTCAACACGATATTGACGGTCTTATAAATTTACTGGGAGGCAAGGAAGGATTTGTCGCCAGGCTCGATACTTTTTTCAGTATGAGTCCGCTCATAACACCTCCCAAATATGTGGGAGTAGTGGGGACAACAGGCCAGTATGTTCATGGGAACCAGCCCTCGCATCATGTTGCCTACCTGTATAACTATGCCGGGATGCCGTGGAAAACACAGGAAAAGGTAAGGCATGTTACCGGGGAACTTTACAGGACAGGCCCCGGAGGCCTCTGTGGCAACGAGGATATGGGATCGCTGTCATCGTGGTATGTTTTCAGCGCCATGGGTTTTTACCCGGTTACACCGGGAAGTACTTATTATGTGACAGGATCTCCATTGTTCAGGAAGGCGACCATTGATACGGGCAATGGGAAGAGCTTCTCTGTTGAGGCGATAAACAATTCGGAGACAAATATTTACATACAGTCAGGATCACTTAATGGCAGGCCACTGAGCCGGTCATGGATAACACACGCTGAGATCACCAGCGGCGGCAGGCTGGTTTTTGAAATGGGGCCGGAGCCAGAAAAAACAAGGGGAGTCAACCAAGCTGATCTTCCCCCATCAACACATTAGTATTTACAGGAGAAAGGATTTTTACTTAAGATATTGCCCGAAGAATTCATCCATCTTTATCTGTGCATAGTCGTTCACCCGTTTGGCAACATCCATTGCATGAGGCCATAAGGGCAGGCGGTAAATAACGCATGGAACACCGA
>JAFGXX010000012.1 GCA_016936435.1 Bacteroidales bacterium | reverse complement strand
GCAGCCCTGGGCGATCTGGGTGACGGATTCTGGAATATGGCTGCGTCACTTCCTTCAGCATTATTTATCCTGATCCTGGTTAGTTTTATCCTCGGAGCTTTTCTAAGGGGAGGTATATTTGATGCCCTGAAAAGTCCGGTAACCCGATTCACTGGTGCCAGCTTCTTCAGAGCCTGCGCATCAAATTTCTGGTCTTTCCTGGTAATATCATTGTTATGCAGTTTGATAATAGTATTTCTTGCACTGTTTGTTCTCGCCCTGCCTTTCTCTCTGGTAAGGGGTATGGAGACTCAGTCAGGGAGCGGCACGGCTGCTGTAGTCATAATATCAGGTTTGATATTCCTGTTTCTGGCTGCCATAATGGTAATGGTGGCTGATTATGCCAGGGCATGGCAGGTTGCCAGCGAGAAGAAAGCGTGTTTCAAAGCTCTGGGCTTCGGTTTTTCAAGGACCTTTGGCACTTTCCTTTCTTCATTTTCATTGATTGTGTTAATGATTGTAATTCAGTTAGTTGTTGGTTTTATTATACTCAGGATACTGGGAGTATGGAACCCTGACACAGGAGCTGCTGTATTCCTGTTCTTCATCGTCTCACAGCTGCTGAACTTCCTTCAAACAGGAATCAGGGTGTGGCGACAGGGAAGTGTGACTGCTTTGAAGGAAATAAACGACAACAAACCTGCACAGAGAGATGACCGGAATTCTGAAGGCCTTTAGTATATTGCGGGTCACAGATTTTACTGTATAGTGTTATTCACGCGGAGATAAGTTAGTGTTATCGGCTCTGAACCTCACTTCTATACCTGCGTACAATAGTCTTCCGAAATCGGGGTATCCGTTTACAGTGGAATATTTCAGGTTGGTCAGGTTCCTGACTTTAGCGAAAAACCGTACAGGCATCTTCCATTTTGTCGTATAACCTCCGTTAAGGTCGAAGCTGAGGAAATCTCCCAGGGGCTGCGGTCCGGCTTCAGCTGATACGAACCTGTCGTTTTCGAATTCCGAAACATACTTGAAAAAGACATTGAGATCGAATCCCCTTTTTTCCATGTACAGTCCTCCGCCTGCTATAAATAAAGGATTTTCCCTGTTCGTTACCATGGCTCCGTCCTTTTCCATTTTTGATCTCATGGCGGTGAAATTGAAAAAAGGCCTTATGAAATTATAAAATTCCGGTGCCGTGAAATCAAATTCCAGTCCCCACTGCTTCTGATCGCGGTTCAGATACAGCTCCCTTCTTATATTTGTCTCCGGATCAAGATATGTGCTTCCGCTCAGGACAATTGCGTTTTTCTGGATGACGCTGAAAAGTGTTGTAGTAAACTTTCCGTCCCAGGAGCTTCTTTTTACCAATCCAAGATCGAATTTAAACCGGGTCTCGTTCAGCGGCACTGTCATCGTTTCTGTAAGAGTACCCTGCCTGGGTTTTAGCTGCCCTGCTGCCGAATTGAAATGAAGTGACAGTTTCCCGGATATATCCCATGCTGCGCCCAGTGTTCCCTGAACAATGGCCGGCTCCCATTCGTCCGCGATGGGAGTCACGGTTTTAAACTGGGCTCCTTCTCCCTCTATGTTAAAGGCTCCGTATTCACGCAGGTATGTCTTTGTCCATCGAAACCCTGCATCCAGTGTTAGCGATCCGGTCCTGTGCTCGTCGGTAATGACTGCGGAATATGTTTCAATATCACATCTTTTGCCGGTATAAAAGCGTTTCCCGTTGGGAGCTATCCACCTGCTGTATAAACCACCGAATCTCAGTATGTTCGACGATGCGAGAGCTATGGACTGAAGATAATTAACGCCGAATTCATAATCTTTTTCACCTGAGGTGGTCTCCTTGACTTCATCATAAAAAAGCGGGTTGCGGTGGGCAAAGGACAGCTGGATTTCCGAAGATGCTTTTTCACCTGAACGGTATAAAGCCCTGATATTTGATAAAACGGCCCTGTAGGGGTCGAAACCCTGTATCATATCTATATACCGTGTGTCGGCCGGAGGCTCGGCAAGTCTCATTTCTCTCTCACCGTCAAGGTAATAAATACTTGAATTGAGGGTCAGTTTATTGGTTAACATCCAGTTGAAGCGTCCGTAGATCGTTGCCATCTGTTCATAAGCGTGCTTGCCGGCAGGACCGTCTGTCCTGTCAAATCCTGCACCTGCTGCATAGCTGAAATGCTCAGCCCCGTCGCCGGCCGAAACATGAGTGTGAAGTGTGTTCCAGGTTCCGTATTCAGTCTGTATCCTGCCCTCAAAGTTGTCATATTCCCGTGTTTTTACATTTATCAGACCTGACAGGCCCGACAATCCTGTGAGTAAAGCCGCACTTGACCTTATTATTTCTAACTCTTCAATATCTGAAGCCTGAAAGAAATAGGGGAGTTCCTCAAATTCCTTCTGCCAGACCCCGTTGATGGCGTAATCGGGATATGGATATTTCTGTCCTCTCACCGAAAAAAATTGCTTCACCTGCCTGCCCCTGGTCTCGGTAAGTCCGCCCGGGATATAATTCATTGCCTCAATCAGAGTATTAGCTCCCTGTTTTGCTATTTTAGTTTCTGTAATGATGTTAATTGCCGGAGCCAGCGACTGGGGCTCTCCGGATGGTTTTTCGAGTATCTCAATGTACCAGGGCTGTGGAATAATCCTTACTGTGTCGATGTCAATAACCTGTCCGGCCAGATTTACGGGGAATAATAGGATAATACCGGAAGCGATCAAGGCTTTGACATTATGATATATGTAACTGAATATTTTTGATTTAGGTTTACTTATGTCAGACATGTTAAAATCTTTCCGGAAAAATATTATTTTACCTTAATATTAACAATTAAACAGGGTACTTTTAACCATCATTAACATCTCTGCTGAACTGTATTTTCATTTTTGATTATCTTAGCATCATCTCCGGTTTATTGTTAAGCCCGGCCTTAAATAATAAAACAAATGAGCAGGCGCCTTTTAATAGTCACATCCCTGGTATTCGCATTCAGTGTCTCATCAGCACAGTCCTCCGACTGGCCTATGTGGCGCTGTGACCACCACCGTTCAGCGTCGACTCCCGAACAGCTGGCGGAAAAACTGTATCTTCAGTGGCAGGTAAATTTCTCACCCCGGGAACCTGTCTGGGATGATCCCCTGAATCAGAATCTTATGCAGTTCGACCGGATCTTTGAACCGGTAGTAGCAGATAACAAACTCTTCCTCGGCTTTAATGACAGAGACAAAGTTGTTGCATTTGACCTGGTTACCGGCGATGAGTTATGGCATTATTATGCCGACGGACCGGTAAGGCTACCCCTCGCTTACAACAGGGGTATATTATATTTTACGGGCGATGACGGATTTTGTTACGCTCTCGAAGCAAAATCGGGTACTTTAGTATGGAAATCATCACTGGCGCCGGCCCCGGACAGACTTCTGGGAAACAAAAGGCTCATCTCAATGTGGCCTGCACGGGGAGGTATTGTCGTGAAAGATGATATCATCTACACCGCTGCAAGCATATTTCCTCTCATGGGAACCTACATTTATGCCTTGAATGCTGCCGACGGTTCAGCGATCTGGAAGAATGAAGCCACAGGAAGCAATTACATCCTTCAGCCTCACAGGTCGCCTGCTTTTGCTGATGTTGCACCTCAGGGGCCTTTCGCAATAACGGGAAATGTACTTCTGGTGGCAGGTGGCCGTTCGGTCCCTGCTGCATTCGACCTTAATACAGGAGAAGAGCTTTATTATCAGCTTGCGCCCAGTGGTAAAACAGGAGGTGCATTTACCACATGCAACGACAAAGTATTCTTTAACCACCACCGCGAACGGGTCGTCCATATGTATAGTTCCGGAACCGGCGACAGGCTAAGGGCATCAGCAGGAGAGTATCCGGTTATTGACGGTGACACGGTGTATTTCTCAGGTAAGCACATCACTGCAGCCATAACTTTACCCGATTCCTCTCTGAAATCATTATGGTCAGTCAACATTCGGGCAACAACCGACCTTATTAAAGCAGGAAACACGCTGTTTGCTGCCGACAGCACCGGGATAAGCGCCGTGACTCTCAAGCCGGGTTCAGAACCGGAACTCACATGGAGGTACGATTCTGACAGGATAATCGAAAGGCTTGTGGCAGCTAACGGCAAACTGGTGGCTGTAACTTCCGATGGCTCGGTTATGGTCTTCGGCGACAGACCTGCTGAAGAGGTTGCCATGCATGACAAAAAAGTTGTCAGGATAAAAGGTAACTCAAAGGCTGCACGAAAGATACTGAACACGGCTGCTGTCAGCGAGGGCTATGCTGTGGTTTTCGGATCAGATGTAAAGCTTCTCGAAGGTCTGGTTGTAAACAGCATGCTTTCAATTGTCGCATATATTGACGATGCTGCAAAAATAAATTTACTCCGTGAATATTTTGATGAGAGGG
The DNA here is from genome assembly GCA_016936435.1 of Bacteroidales bacterium. Lineage (GTDB taxonomy): Bacteria > Bacteroidota > Bacteroidia > Bacteroidales > VadinHA17 > LD21. The sequence goes on along the minus strand of JAFGXX010000012.1, from coordinate 12,153 downwards.
ACATTGAAGCTCAGCGCCTCAGCTTTCTGCCATATTACCCTTCTGAAATACGGCTTCCCAAATATTTTTCATCCCTGACGGTCATCGCTGAGGATTACGGCTATGATGATGATTTTTTGAAAATGTTGTACGAATCGGTCAGACCTTACGGAGGCAGGATCATTACTCCGGGAAAGGGAAAGGTCGCTGATTTATTCGCACGGCTGGAGCTTACAGGTTCCCGTTCGGTAGATGAAAAAGGATTGCTGACGATTACCAGGCCCGGGGCCCTTGAAGGAGCAGGAAGCTGGACACATAATTACGGAGATATAGAAAATACTGTTAAGTCTGACGACAGGCTCGTAAAGGCTCCTCTGGGCATTCTCTGGTTCGGGGGTAATTCCAATATGGATGTTCTTCCGCGTCATGGGCATGGACCCGGAGAACAGGTAATTGACGGACGTCTGATCATCGAGGGTGTTAACAGTATCAGTGCCAGGGATGTTTATACAGGCAGGGTTCTCTGGAAGAGAGAATCTCAAAAACTTATGGACGACTCATGGATGGTCTTTTATGACGATACTTATGACGAGGAACATCCTCTCGATCCGAAATACAATCAGGTACATCTTCCGGGAGCCAATGCCCGGGGAACCAATTTCATCGCCACCGGTGAATATGTATATCTCATTGAAGGGAACAAATGCATCCTTCTTGACATGGAAACAGGCAACCCTGTCAGAGAATTTTCCACAGGTGACGATGATACAAAGGAACTTGGCTATATAGGAGTGTGGGAGAACATGCTCATCCTGGGAAATAATTTCACTGAATATACCGGTCTTGAAAATGATTCGATACGTATCAAGAACCCGAAATTCACTGATTATGACCATACTGCAAGCCATGAGCTGATTGTCATGAACCGTTTCACAGGGGAAAAGCTCTGGAGCATGGAATCAAATTTCGGTTTCATACATAATTCCGTCATTGCAGGGGATGGCATTCTTTTCTGTCTCGACAAACTTCCCCAGTATCTTGAGACAAAGCTCAGAAGAAGAGGAGAGCCTATACCTGAGGGTTCGCGCCTGTTATATGTTGATATAGCCACCGGCAGGATACTCAGGGAACAAACTGAAGATGTGTTTGGCACATGGCTGGGTTATTCTTCCGGCCACAAACTTCTTCTTCAGGCTACAAGACCATCCCGCGACATGCTGAACGGCGAGGAGGGAAACAGGATGATAGCATATAACATCGACTCAGGGAAAGAAATATGGGACCGGGCTGTCAGATATTCAAATCCTCCCATAATACATAATGACAGGATTTACACAAACGGAGAAGCTTTCTCCCTTCTCACCGGCGATCAGATACTGGAACGGGACCCTCTTACAGGTGAAGAGCTGAAATGGAATTTCAAACGCGAGTACGGATGCGGAATTGTTGCAGCCAGTGAACATCTCCTAACTTTCAGGTCGGCTTCGGCAGGTTTTATGAACCTTGAGACTTTTGAAGGTACAGCAAGCCTTGGGGGATGGAAGCCGGGCTGCTCAACAAACCTTATTGCCGCCGACGGAGTTCTCAATTCACCCGATTATACGCGGACATGCCAGTGCCCGTATCAGAACCAGACATCTCTTGCTCTCATTCACATGCCATGGATGAGTTACTGGACAAACAGCAATTACCGCTGGAATGGCAAAAGAATCAAGCAGATGGGGATCAACTTTAACGCACCGGGAGACCGCAGGGCTGACAACGACGTGATGTGGTTCGAATACCCTTTTGTGTCAGGATTGAATCCTGAGATCAAAGTTTCCATCGACACTGCTGAGTACTTTTCAATAAGGAAAGAACCTTATTCTGTAAGCTCACAATCCACCCCGTGGATAAGTTCGAGTGCAGCTGGAGGAATAAGGACCCTCGAAATAACCCTGTCGGAAGAAGAGGATATTACAGACGCTGTCTATTCCGTGAACCTTTATTTCTCAGAACTTCAGGATAAGAAAGAAGGTGACAGACTCTGCGATGTGGCAATACAGAACAGGAAGGTTCTGGGTAATTTTGATATAGTTAAGGAAGCCGGTGCATGCAATAAGGAGGTGGTAAAATCATTTAAAGGGATCAAAGCCGGCAGGACCCTGAGAATAGAGCTCACCCCCCTCAGAGGTAACACACTGATATCGGGCGTTGAAATTATTGAAGAATCACTTGTCAGTACAAGGTAAGAAAGGATGAATATATTATTTATCAGGATATTAGCATTAGCCGGCCTCTTTGGTCTGGCCTGTACAACCAAAGTCTCGGAATGGGTTCTGCTCAACACAGCTCCTGAAGAGTATCAGCTGGTCTGTTACCATACATCACAGGCGTCAGAATCAATGAGACAGCAAAATGAAAATATTGCAGCGGAGCTAAAAAATGCAAATATAAAATTCCGGACAGCGGTAAGGGAAAATGAAAAGTCTCCCTGGTATGAACTTTCATATAAAAATATACCTTTTGCCCGTTTCAGTAATGCAGGTGAACTTAAAGGCCTTTCTTCTTCTCCTGTAAGAGAAAAGATAGCAGACGAGATCATGGCGGGAAAACTATGCGTAATGGTTTTTCTCAAATCGGGCGACGAAGCTAAAGATAAGCCCCGCCTTAACATACTGCGGAAGACAGTCGCGACTTCTCCGTTCAGAAGTGTAATCACTCTGACGGAACTGGAAAGGAATGACACAGATGAATTGCATTTTATTTCAATGCTGCTGAATGTCGAAGATGATCTGAAAGACCTGAATGAACCGATGCTCTTTGGGGTATTCGGTCGTTTCAGAGCTCTCGAACCTCTTGCTGGCAGGGGAATCACAGGTGAAAACATAGGTTTAATGGTCGATTTTCTGACTGCCGACTGCAGTTGCCTTATTAAGGACGACCTGCCAGGTGCCAGCATCCTTTTTACCAATAAATGGGAAAATCCAATGCCCGCCATGGTGAACAGGATATTCGATGAAGATCCTTCATTATTGCATCACTGATGATGGAGCAGGATACTACTTTACAGAACACGATTCAGGAACGTCCACTCCCCAAATGGCTGACGGATCAGCGCGACGGTCTTAACCAGTACCAGCCTGAAATACTCGAGATGAAGGATGACAGATCGCTCACTTTTTCTTTTGCCTTTACCGGAATATTGATTGTCCTCGTTGTCGCGGTATTGTCAATTTATGTTCTTAAGAAAAGGAGAAAAGACATAATATGAAACTCTTAAGTCTGGTATTCAAGGAATTACGCTACCGTAAAGTTAACTCATCGATAATTTTGTTAACAGTAATTGTTGCCTGTACCGTTTCTGTTGCGATATTTTCCCTCAGCAGGGCAAGTGAGAATGAAACAAGGAAAATTATGCGAGAACAGGGACTTAATCTCTATATTTTTCCGAAAGGCACCGATCTTATAGACTTTTACACGGTAAATAATCTCAGGGTATTTCCTGAGAACTATGTAGATATTCTGGCCGAATCAAGGACTTTTGATGCTGTGAGGCATCTTACAGGGATACTTCAGGTGAAATATCCCGACTGGAAAGATCCGAACGGATCGTCTCATCAGATAATGCTGATAGGTTATAAGGACGAAGCAATGCAGAGGTTTCTTCCTCAACAGGAAATAATGGGAACAGATGTGGAGAAAGGAACCGTTCATGTTGGATCCCTGCTTTCGAGAAATATTCCTGAAGGGGTGCCTTTCAGGATAGCAGACAAAGATGGAAGGATACATGAATTCAGGATTTCAAAAAGGCTGGAAGAAGGCAGGGGAATAACTGACCAGGGTGTTGCCTTCAACCTGGCCGACCTGCAGGCCCTCCTTGGCATGGAAGGACAGATTAATAAGATTGAAGCTCTGGGTTGTGTATGCCACGACGGACGTATTAAGAATGCACGGAACCAGGTTCAGTCGATATTTCCCGACCTTGAAGTGACTGAGATAAGCAGTATAGCTGAGGCCCGTGAAAACCAGCGCCTTATGATGAACAAATACGGTGCCTTCCTGATACCCTTCGTAGTGTTATCCTGTCTCCTTATAACGGGACTGCTGTTTTACCAGAACGTATCGGCCAGAAGCAGGGAGACAGGCCTGCTGAAAGCCCTCGGTACGGATAGAAAGGGTATACTTTTCTTATTCCTCGCGAAGGCTTTTATTCTCGGACTTACAGGCGGGATAGCCGGGTTTTTCATAGGCAATGCAGTGGCCGGGTATTTTGGCAGGGAGATCTTCAGATTTACTGCAGCTGATATCCGTATCTTGTGGAACATGTTCATTTATACTGTTATTATCTTTCCCTTACTCTGGATGCTGGCCAGCTGGGTTCCGGCCCTGATTGCTTCCAGAACAGATGCAGCTAAGATTCTGAGTGAGGAATAAAAGAGATGTAACAGAAAACTATGTCTGTTATGATGCTGGAATTAAAAAATATAACAAAAAAATACAGGAAGGGAGAAGAAATCTTCACTGTTCTTGAAGATGTAAGTTTTGTTCTTGGTAAAGGTGAATTTCTTTCTGTGACAGGACCGAGCGGTTCGGGCAAGTCGACCCTCCTTAACATCATCGGCGGACTTATCCATCCCGATGCCGGAACAGTGTTGTTTGAGGGAGCTGATGTTTATGAGAGTTCTGAGAAGCAGCTTTCGCGTTACAGAAAAGAAAATATAGGATTCGTTTTTCAGCAGTTTCACCTGATGCCCTACCTCACACTGTATCAGAATATTAAACTCGCCTGTCATAAACCTTCACAATGCCTGCAGATAGAAACTCTGATAAAGAAGTGTTCATTGTCGTCCCTGAAAAACAAATTTCCATCGGAGCTGAGCGTAGGGGAGAGGCAAAGGGCAGCCTTCATCAGGGCGATAATTTCTGAACCCGTCTTACTTCTTGCAGATGAACCTACCGGAAATCTCGATCCGGATAACAGCACTGTGCTGATGTCTCTTATCCAGGAGTTTAACAGTAACGGAGGAAGTGTAATTATCGTATCTCATGATCCCGGCACGGCAAAGCTGGCAAACAGACATATCAGCCTTCATTCAGGAAGGGTTGCAATATACTGATCACCGATCATATAAGTATAAATACTAAAATTAAATAGGTGTAAAAAGTCTTATAGTCCTAATGTCCTGTGGTTATTTTTGTATTGGGTTAGAAAATTCAAAAACACCGCTATGTCCGGTTACCATGAATTGTTAATGCAGGATGTCAGGTTTGAGGAAGGGCTTAAAGCATGCATGAATTGCGGGGTATGTACAGCCATATGCCCTGCTGCAGAATTTTACGATTATGACCCGCGTAAAATTGTCGACCTGGTCCAGTCGGGCAATAATGACGAGATTGAAAAACTTCTCCGTTCCGACACAATCTGGTATTGCGGCGAATGCATGTCGTGCAAGACACGATGCCCCAGGGGAAACACCCCGGCGTTTGTGGTAATGGCCCTGAGAACCCTTTCTCAGAAAACGGGCTTCTTCACTGAATCGGAGAAAGGCCGCCAGCAGTTTGCTATCAAAAGAACTGTAGGAGAGAATATTTTTAAATACGGATACTGTGTTGCCACCTATGCCGTAAGCCCTGAAATGCACCGTGAACAGGGACCCGTATGGGAATATATAATCGAAAATACCAGGGATATATATGAAAGGCTGGGAGCCAATATCGATGAACATGGTGAAGGACCTCTGAGGAGAATACCGGATGACGCCAGGGAGGAATTAAAGAAGATATTTGAAGTAACAGGCGGAACCGGTCTTTTTGATGCGATAGAAAAACACTCCAAAAACAAAGCTATTGAAATGGGACTGGAGTTCGATGATGAAGGTATTGATAATGAGTATTTCAAAGAGGTCTTTAAAGCCAACAACAACAAGCACACACCGGAATAAAATCTACTGTCGTCGATGAAAAGTGAAGGAAAAAAGAAAATATGGGCAGATTATCAGAAGGAGATTGCTGATGACCATTTTTTTTATGTCAGATCATGTATCAGACAGAGTTTTTTCCCGGGCTCGGAACAATTCTTCCTTCATTTTATGAGAGATGTTCTCGGAAAGGATGTCTATGAGAATCCTTCACATACCTCATGCACCGGAATCGGTTATCACAGTGATATTGTGCCGCTTCGGACAATAATGGCAGTTGTTGCGCGCCACTTTGCCCTGATGAAGGAGTCAGGTTATAAAAATATCGCGATCTCATGTGTCACTTCATTCGGAATATATACCGAGATCCTCGAAACCTGGAGACACTTTCCACGCGAGCTTGAGCAGACGAGGGAAGATCTGTACAAAGCAACGGGAAGGGAATTTGATATTCCTGAGAACGTAGCTCATACGAGCGATATCATTTATAAATTCAGTAACGAAATTGCCGCAAAGGCTAAATATCCTCTTGTAAACAGGCTGACAGGATCGCCTCTTAACGTTGTTGAACATATAGGTTGCCATTATGCCAAGATGTTCCCGAAACATGGTGTCGGAGGAGCAGAATTTCCTCGTGTTCTCAGCGGGATGATAGAATCGTGGGGCGGTAATGTTGTCGATTACCCCGAGCGCCGGCATTGTTGCGGATTCGGTTTCAGGCAGTATCTTGTCCAGGCCAACAGAGGTTATTCAATGTCGAATACTATAAAGAAATTCGCTTCCATGCAGCCCTTTAATCCCGACCTGGTTCTGACCAACTGTCCCGGCTGTACAATGTTTATGGATAAGTGGCAGTATACTGCAAAGGAAATGGAGGGTACTGTTTACGGTAGAAACGGCGAAGCAATACCCGTTCTTACCTACGAGGAACTTGCAGGGCTGGTGATGGGATATAATCCATGGGACCTCGGCCTTCAGTATCATATGGTACAGTCGGAACCCCTGTTCAGAAAAATGGGTGTGGTCTTTGATCCCGCCGATAAATTCAGAACTAAAGACGGGAAGCAGATGCCTTCGCCGGCAGATCTTATTAATGTCTGAAATGGGACGCAGAGTAGTTGTAATCGGAGCAGGTGCTGCGGGAATGGAAGCAGCAGGACAACTTGCCAAAGCTGGTTGTTCGGTAACCCTTGTTGAAAAGGAGGAGGAGACGGGAGGAAATGTCAGGAACTGGTATCATCTTTTTCCCGATCACCGCGACAGCAAAGAAGTGATCAGTTATCTCGACTCCCGGGTTGCTCATAAAAACCTGACTCTTATTACAGGGACAACTGTAGAGGATATGGAACAGGATCACGGTCAGTTTATTCTGAAGACCGGTGACGGGATGGCCCTGGAAGCCGATGCAGTGGTTGTCTCTACAGGTTTCGATCTTTTCAGAAGCGAAAGGAAGGAAGAGTACGGTTACGGGATTTACGACAATGTTATCAGCTCTGCTGACCTGGAAAAGATGTTCCGTAAAGGTGAGGTGTTGAGACACGATGGTGAAATACCCCGGAGGATAGGTCTTGTTCACTGCGTTGGTTCACGTGATGAGAAAGTCGGGAATCCTTATTGTTCCAAACTTTGCTGTGTGACGGCGGTAAAGCAGGCCATGGAACTTAAGAAGAAGCTAAACACTGCAAGGGTTTTCTGCTTTTACATGGATATGAGAATGGGCGGAGCTCTGTATGAGGAACTTTACAGGGAATCGCAGGAAAAATATGGTATCAATTATATCAGGGGTAAAGTGTCGGAAGTATCGGAGAACTTTGATAATCGTCTGGTTGTTAAGGTAGAAGATACCCTTGCCGGAAGGCCTCTTAAAATGGAGCTCGATATGCTTGTTCTGATGGCAGGGATGGAGATGTCGGAAAGCGGTGCCAGACTGGCCCGGGCTGCAGGCTTGAAAACCGGCGAAAACAAGTTCTTTGCGATAGCTGATCATCATTTTGGGAGCAACAAAAGTGAGCTCAACGGTATATTTTATGCCGGGACCTGCACCATGCCCATGAATATAACCGAGACAATTTCCCATGCCCGGGCAGCCGTTGCCGATGTACTGGACTATCTGAATACCCTTAGTGGCTGAAATGGATAAATTTGGATTTACAATATTGAAAGCCAGGCATATAAACTACGATGCAAACGATAAGAGCGTCGCAGAATATATCTGTGAACACGAGCCCACTTTCAGAGTATGTATAGAATGTGGCTGTTGCACAGCTACCTGTACGACAGGAAATTTCACTTCATTAAGTCTGAGGGAGATAAATATCCTGATAAAGAGGGGTGAACTTGCCAGGGTGAATGAGAATCTGAAGAAATGCATGCTCTGCGGAAAATGTACTCTGGTATGTCCGAGAGGAGTCAATACGAGGAATGTAATTACCCTTGCCCGCGAAGCTCTTAAAAACAAATTTAAAGATGCAGTTTGATCCTTTCGTAATACCATTCAACGTAGGCCTCTATTTCATTCTGATCTATGCAGTGGTCAGGAGCGTGATATGGTTTCGGGGATTGTCACGACCTGATAAACTAAGGCTTCAGAGAGGTTTCTTCGGCCGTTCTTTTGGGCAAAGCATCAGGGAGATTTTCATGGAATCACTTATCCACAGAAGGATATTTAAAGCCAGTCCAAGGCTGGGATATATGCACATGAGCCTTGCGTTTGGCTGGTTTCTCCTGATCCTTTTCGGCACCCTTGAAGCAGATATCTTCGGTGAAAAACACCTGAACCCACCCTATAAGGCTATATTTTTCAAGTTCTTTAATCCCGACCATGGCAGGTCAGGCCTTGAAGCGGTATGGGCTTTTCTTATGGATTTTCTTCTCGCTTTTATTTTATCGGGACTCCTTCTGGCAGTAATTAAAAGAGTATGGTCGCGTGTGGTGGGGATGAAAAAAACCACGAAGCTCAAGGCGCTCGATAAGGTTGCCATGCTCTCTCTCTGGTCTGTATTTCCGAGCCGCCTGCTGGCCGAAAGTTTTACCAGCGGAGCATACGGAACAGGAAGCTTCCTTACCGGATCGCTGGGTTCATGGCTCTCTTCCTTCCTTCCGGCCCACGAAATGGCTTATCCTTTCTGGTGGCTCTATTCCCTGTCTCTTGGTGCGTTTTTTATACTTCTTCCGGTAACAAGATATATGCACATCCCCTCGGAGCTCTTTCTGATCTTTGCACGCAACTCCGGGATAAGAACGGGTGACAGGGCAGGGGCGTTTACTGAAATGCAGATATACTCATGTTCGTCATGCGGGATTTGTATAGACGTATGCCAGCTTAATTTCTCAACAGGTATAACCAATATCCAGTCGGCTTATCTTTTAAAGGGAATCCGTAATGATAAAGATGTAAGCGATATCGCGTTCAACTGCCTTATGTGCGGGCGCTGCGATCAGAATTGCCCCGTAGGTATCGAACTTACACCTATCAGGATGATACAGAGAAGGGCAGGAGAGCCTCAGTTAAAGGCAAAGAGTCTGCTCAAAAGATATTTTCCCGATAATCCTGTTGTACAACCTCTGAAAAATGGAACCGAGCCTGCTTTCGCCTTTCTCAAACCTCAGGAACCCGAGAAAACAGATGTATTATATTTTGCGGGTTGTATGACCCATCTTACTCCTTCGATAAAGAATGCCATGATCAGTATCCTCGAAGCATCAGGGGTTAAATATACTTTTATCGACAAGGACGGAGGTGTGTGCTGCGGACGTCCGCTCATGCTGGCAGGCCAGACTAAAGAAGCCAGGGAACTGATAAACTTTAATTCGGAGCTCATCTGGAAATCAGGAGCTCATACTCTTGTCACCTCATGTCCTATATGCTACAAAATATTTAAGGAAAGCTATTACCTTGATGTGGAGGTACTTCATCATACCCAGTTCATCAAGGATCTCATCGATGAGGGAATACTAAAACTGAATTTCTCAAGAAAAAAGGTTACATACCATACACCCTGCGACCTGGGCAGAGGATCGGGTGTATATGATGAACCGAAAGAAGTGCTGCGCCATGTGGTACGTCTTCAGAAGACAGATGCAGATGATGAAAATGCACCCTGTTGCGGCGGCAGCCTTGGAAACATGAAAATAAACCACCATCAGAGGCATAAGATTGCCGTCGATGCTGTCAGGATGCTTACCGTTAAGGATCCCGATATACTCGCAACCTCATGTCCCCTCTGCAAGAAAACTCTGGCGGCTGCCACGGGCACAAGAGTTGCAGATATTGCTGAAATTGTTGCTGAAGCAATTGTCCCTGCTGATCCGGTGAAAAGATTTACTGACCCTTTACACAGGATGAAACAGCCTGTTATCTGACTTTCTTATCCGTTTTAGCTTCAATCCATTTCCTTGCATTAAGGAAAGCCTTCAGCCAGGGTGTAATCTCGTCGGCTTTTCGTTCGGATGGGTAGTATCCGCACTGCCAGGGGAAAAATGCCCTTTCAAGATGCGGCATCATTGCCAGGTGACGTCCGTCATCAGAGCATAGACCTGCAACGTCGTAGTCAGAACCGTTAGGGTTAGCCGGGTAGGTATGTGAGGAGTATTTCATGGTAATGTTATACCTGTCTTCATCGTATGGTAACGAAAACCTCCCTTCACCGTGAGCTACCCATATTCCTAGTTCCATGCCTTCCAGGTCACCGAGCATGACAGAATTACTGGCAGTGATCTTTACTCCCAGAAATGCAGATTCAAATTTCCCGGACCTGTTGTGAAGCAGTGCAGGCATTTTTTCATGTTCCGGGTATATAAGACCTAATTCACCCATCAGCTGGCATCCGTTGCAAACTCCCAGCGACAGGGTGTCCTTTCTTTTATAGAATCTCTCAAGGGCTTTTTTAGCCCCGGGATTATATCTGAAAGCGCCTGCCCATCCTTTGGCAGAACCCAGAACGTCGGAGTTCGAGAAACCTCCGACAAACACAATCATGTTAACGTCGTGGAGAGTCTCCCTGCCGCTGATGAGATCGGTCATGTGAACATCCTTTACATCAAATCCGGCAAGATACAGGGCATAAGCCATTTCCCTGTCACCGTTGACACCTTTTTCCCTTATAACGGCTGCTCCGGTTCCGCTTCTTCTTCTCCTTGAGGGAGAGATTCCGAGCGATCGGAATGTTCCTCTGAATCCCTTAAATTCATATTTCAGGTCGTGCCGTATATAATGATTGAACCTTTCTTTTGCCAGTTCCTCTCCTGATTGTTTACGGTCGAGAAGATACGAGCTTCTGAACCATGTGTCGCGCAGGTCGTCAATATCGAATTCACCGTTGTAATCCTGGTTAGTTATGAAAAGTTTCCTTTCGTTTACCGGATGACCGATTGAGAGGTATGAAATCCCGTTTTCAAGGAGTATCTCTGCAACTTCAGCTTCCTCTTTTACCTGTAGCAGGATACCCGGATTCTGACTGAAAAGAAGTTTAACGGTATCGCTGTCGTTAAGTGCAGAGAGGTTTATGGTAAGGCCTCCTGAAGTGTTTGAGAAACACATTTCCAGGAGGGTGGTGAACATGCCCCCGGCAGATATGTCATGGCCTGCCATTATCTTTCCGTTGGTAATGAGTTGTTGAACAGTCTTGAATACCTCTCCGAAGTATTCAGGGTCCCTGACCGTGGGTACTGAGTTTCCGAGCCTGTTCAGTGCCTGTGCAAAACTACTGCCTCCGAGGCTCTTAGCGTCACGGCTCATGTCGATATAAATGATGCTGGTATATGGATCGTTAACGAGCACCGGCTCAACGATCTTTCTTACATCTTCCACTTCTGCAGCAGCTGTGATTATAACTGTTCCGGGGGAAAAGACTACCTGTCCGGGATATTTCTGGGTCATGGAGAGACTGTCTTTGCCTGTAGGAATATTGATGCCAAGTGCTGTGGCAAAGTCGCCTGCGGCCTTCACGGCCCTGTATAGTCTGGCATCTTCGCCCGCGTTCCTGCAGGGCCACATCCAGTTGGCCGATAATGAAACGCCTCTCAGTTTATGGGCAAGCGGGGCCCAGATAATGTTCGTCAGCGATTCGGCAATTGACAGCACCGACCCGGCTTCAGGATCAATGAGTGCGGCTACCGGTGCATGACCGAGCGATGTTGCCATACCCGATCTGCCCCTGTAATCGAGTGTGATTGCCCCTAGATTATTGAGAGGAAGCTGAAGCGGCCCTGCACATTGTTGCATGGTGATCCTTCCGGTCACAGAACGGTCTACTTTGTTAGTCAGCCAGTCCTT
>JAFGXX010000092.1 GCA_016936435.1 Bacteroidales bacterium | reverse complement strand
GTTCCTATGACGTATGCGCCGATCCTGTTCAGGCTTGCATCGAAGAAGTCGAGGCCTATATTAACCCTGTTAAGAGCTTTTGCCCTTATTATTTCCTGAGCTATGAGGAGGATTTCATCGTTGAAGGTGACTACATGATCGCTGTCCCAGCGTACGCCTCTGGTAAGATGGAGCATCAGTTCGTCGACGAAAAGTAGTATTGATGATACCTTGTCACCTACCTGTTCTGTTGGATGGAAGTGGCCATTGTCGAGTGTAATCAGGGTATTGTTCTGAACTGCATATCCAAGGTAGAAATCGTGCGATCCCACCACCATTGCTTCGGATCCGATTCCGAAAAGCTTACTTTCGACGGAATCCTTGAGGTATTTCTTAGGGTATTTTACAGAAAAAATCTCGTCGAGTGATTTTTTCAGCGTTTTCCTTATGGTGAAGCGATCAACAGGAATGTCTTTTGAACCATCAGGTATCCACAGGTTATGGACACAGGGTGTTCCGAGCTGCTTACCCATTTCGGCAGATATCATCCGGCATCTCTTGACATGTTCTATCCAGAAATTACGGATTTTAGGATTTTTACTTGCGAGGGTGAAACCGTCATCGGCGAGAGGATGAGAGAAGCATGTGCAGTTGAAGTCAAGGCCTATCTTTCTTTTCTTTGCCCAGTTGATCCATCCCTGGAAATGCTTTACTTCTATCTGGTCGCGGTCGACCAGCTGACCGCCGAATTCTCCGTAGATAGCATGCAGACTCAATCTCTGTTTTCCGGGCAGAAGGGAAAAGACCTTATCGAGGTCGGCTCTCATCTGTTCGAGTGTTTTTGCTTTACCCGGGTAATTGCCCGTAGCCTGGATACCTCCGCCGCCCAGCTCGGCTCCTGGTTTCTCGAATCCACCAACATCGTCTGTCTGCCAGCAGTGAAGACTGATCACAACATTCTGGAGATCCTTAAGGACCTGGTCGGTGTCCACTCCTAATGCAGCATACTGTTTCTTTGCATGCTGATACGCTTTTTCTATTTCTTCTTTCTTCATGATTTATAGTTTTATTAAATGTTTCTGCTTCAGTATCATTCCATATAGAAAACCTGCTCAAGGGGTATTGATATAGGCGAATTATCAGGGTTTGTCTCCATAATGTCTGCCATATATTTCCACCATTTCTGAACAATCTCTGTGTTGCCAAGATCCTGGGATGATGATTCTCCTTCCTGTTCCTGATATGCGAAGAGTGTGTTTGTTTCCTCGTCGAGGAATATAGAGTAATTGCCTACCCCTGCCGATTTGAGAAGTTCTACAAGTTCAGGCCATATTTCACTGTGTCTTCTCCTGTATTCTTCTTTGAATCCGGGATACAGTTTCATTTTAAATCCGAATCTTTTTTTCATAAGTATTTTATACTTTTTTATCCAAGTTTGACAATAAATGTTGAAAGTATAAGAACGATAATACCAATTATGAGAACAACAATAGTCTTGGTCTTCACTCCTTTCCACTCGTTCAGTATTATTCCCCAGATATTGCTTATTGCAATGTTCAGGGCCATCAGTATACTCCATCCGAAAACAGCCATTCCTGCAGGTAGTTTGCTTGATCCCATTCCGAAGAAATGAAACTGGAGAAACCACAGAAGGCCTGCAAGGAATGTAAAAAAGAGGTTGTTCATCAATACTGATCCCGATACATTATAGTAATCGGTATAGGTCTTGTTCCTGATATTAAGGAAGACGCAATAAACAAGATTGGTGATAAAACCGCCCATAAGTATGAAAATCAGTGTCGGGTTTTTCTGGAAAAGAGGATTTGTTCCGTGCTCCAGTGCTATGGTCTCGATAGGTTTGCCTGCTTCGAAGCCGAAGTTGAAGCAGGCGCTCATTATACCTGCAAAAATTGCTATCAGTATTCCTTTTTTAAGTGCGAATTCCTTAACGGCTGCTTTCTTTTCTTCTTCGGTCATCTCCTGGCTTTTCAGCGAGCCTGCATATCCGATTATTATTATACCCGCAACCGTGATTGCCACTCCTATGACTGTCAGGATACCTCCTGTCGTCGAGAAGAGGTTATCACCTGCAATGATTGGAGGGAGAAGTGTTCCGAATGCAGCACAGAGTCCCAGGGCTATGCTCTGGCCCAGGGCGACTCCGAGGTACCTCAGGGCAAGTCCGAATGTAAGTCCACCGAAACCCCATAACAGTCCGAAAAAGGCAGCCATGAATTTTGCCCTGGAGGGAGCCTCGCTTATAATAGGCATTAGTTCACCTTTAGGGATGAATATCAAGGCGAAGATCCATGGGATGATTATCCATGCAAAAAGTCCCTGGCTTATCCAGTATGACTCCCATGCCCATAATTTTACTTTTTTAAAAGGGACATAGAAGCTGGCAGCTCCTATACTGCCGAGCGCTATCAATAAAATTCCGCTTATTGGATCCATTAATTATAGTTTTTGTTGGTTTTTAAGATTAGTAAAAATAATTATTTTATCTGTTTGGATGCAGACAAAAGCAAAAAACGATGAGTTACTGCACTATATTGTGATCAACCAGTTATGCCATGATCAGTTTACAACAGCATTTTTATCCGTTTTCAGGCTTAGGTAATCATAAATTAGCCTGTTAATTACAGGTCATTTACAAATTGCTTCCATAAATGAAACAACTTCACAACAAAAATCTTAGATTTGAAGACATAACCGCAAAAATCGAATAACATGAAATTCATTTACCTCCTTTTTCTGTCTTTGTTTTCTGTATTTGCTAATAGTCAGTCTGTTATCGTAACTGACCAGACGACTGAATACAAAACCAATCCTGTAGGTATTGATGTCCTGCAACCCAGGATGTCGTGGAAAATATCCGGAACCGGCTACGACATCATGCAGTCGGCCTATTCAATACGCGTTGCAACAAGTGCACGTTTCTCATCCTCAAGCATTATCTGGGAAACGGGCAAGATCATGTCGGATGAATCGGTGTTTGTACCGTATGAAGGCCCAGCTCTTAAGTCCGGACAACGTTGTTACTGGCAGGTAAGAGTATGGGATAATAAAGGTAAGGCATCGAAATGGAGCCCGACGGCATTCTGGGAAATGGGTCTCCTCTCTCCTGCCGACTGGAAAGCCGGCTGGATCGAGATGGAAGAGGATACCAACAGATACGCACCCGCACCACATTTCAGAAAAGAGTTCTCTGTTTCCAAACCCGTTGCCAGAGCCGTGGCATACGTTACCTCACATGGATTCTACGAACTCCATCTTAATGGTAAAAAAGTTGGTGACCAGGTTCTTACTCCCGGATGGACGTCCTATTCAAAAAGACTTCAGTATCAGGTATATGATGTTACAGGTCAGATAGTTAAGGGTGATAACGCACTCGGCGCAGTACTGGGCGACGGCTGGTACCGGGGTACCCTGGGCTGGGGCAGCAACTGGGCTATCTACGGAAAGAGACTGGGACTCCTCTTACAGATCAGACTTACCCATACCGACGGAACCGAATCGCTTATCATATCCGATGATACCTGGAAATGTTATAACAACGGAGCCATCAGGATGACAGATATCTATAACGGTGAAACCTATGATGCCACGAAAAAACTTACGGGATGGAACCAGCCGGGATACAACGACTCAGCCTGGAAGAAGGTCAGAACAGGAAATTATGACAAAAAGAACCTTATTGCAACAGAGGGAGCCTCAATCCGGAAAATTGAGGAAATAAAACCGGTGAAAGTCTTCAGATCACCCAAAGGCAGCCTGCTGGTCGACATGGGCCAGAACATGGTAGGATGGGTCCGTATAAAGGTGAATGGGCCGAAAGGCACGACGGTCAGAATCAGGCACGCTGAAATACTTGATAAATATGGTGAGTTTTACACTGCCAACCTCAGGAGTGCAAAATGTGAACTGAATTATACCCTTGCCGGGACCGGAGATGAGGTTTACGAGCCAAGGTTCACCTTCATGGGTTTCAGGTATCTGGAGGTGAGCGGATTCCCGGGGACACTTACCACAGATCATATTACCGGAGTAGTTGTCCATTCCGATATGGAAGCCACAGGCACTTACGAAAGCTCCAACCCTCTCCTCAATCAGCTTCAGCATAACATCAGATGGGGTCAGAAAGGCAATTTTGTTGATGTCCCGACCGACTGCCCGCAGCGCGATGAAAGACTTGGATGGACAGGTGATGCACAGGCCTTCTTCCGTACAGCTTCTTTCAATTACGATGTTGCTCCTTTCTTTACAAAATGGCTTAAAGACCTTGCCGCTGACCAGAAACCCGGAGGCGAGATCCCCGATGTTATCCCCGATGTACTGAACAGGCAGAACGCTACCACCGCTGCACCTTCCGCAGGCTGGGGCGATGTGGGTGTGATCATACCATGGACAATGTACACGGTTTATGGTGACAAAAAAATCCTGGGGCAACAGTACACGAGCATGAAAAAGTGGGTGGAATACATACGAGCCAAAGCTGGTGATTCATATATATGGAAAGGTGGAAGCAAATACGGCGACTGGCTTTTCTATCATCCGCCGGTGAATAATCACAGGGCTGCCGACGGCCATACTGATCACGATTTTATAGCCACTGCCTACTATGCCTATTCTGTCAGTCTGCTGGCTGAAGCAGCAAAGGTCCTCGGCAAAACCGGAGATGCTGAACTATACTCTGGCCTGTTCAACAATATCAAAAAAGTATTCAACCATGAATATGTCACTCCTGCAGGAAGAGTAGGAACTAATTCACAAACATCTTACGTTCTTGCACTTATGTTCAACCTGATGCCTGATGATCTGAAAGATGAGGCAGCCCGTTACCTTGCAGAGGATATAAGAAGCAGAGGGAACCATCTGTCGACGGGATTCCTGGGAACGATCTATCTCTGCCATGTGCTCTCCGATAATGGCTATACCGACGTTGCCTATGACCTTCTCATGCAGGAGTCATATCCCTCATGGTTATATCCTGTGAAGATGGGAGCTACAACAATCTGGGAGAGATGGGACGGACAGAAACCCGACAGTACTTTTCAGGATGCAGGGATGAACTCGTTCAATCACTATGCCTATGGAGCCATTGGCGACTGGATGTACCGAGTCTCAGCAGGAATTGAAGCAAGAAAAGCTGGATATAAAGAAATACTCATACAGCCTCATATCACCAAAAAACTCGATTATTCGAAGGCGTCCTTTGAGAGCATGTACGGTACAATATCCTCAGGCTGGGAAAGGAAAGACGGAAAGATAATCCTCAGGGTTTCAATTCCGGCCAATACCAGGGCAGTTATTATGTTACCAGTTGACGATGTGTCGAAAGCAACTCAGAACGGAATACCGGTAGTCATAGATAAAAATGATGCCATAACAGCCACAAGTGACGACGGCAGCCGCAAGATCATCGGATTTACAAGAGGCTCGGGTGATTATATCTTTGAGTATTCCGAATAGCATCTGATGGGCTTCTTTCAAAGCCACCTGGGAGAATTTGCAGCACTGCTGACTGCAATTTTCTGGACGATCACAGCACTGGCCTTTGAGACTGCCAGTAAGAGGATAGGCTCACTGGCAGTCAACATACTGAGGCTGGTTACCGGATTTCTTTTTCTCAGTATTTTTACACTGATCCGGCGCAAAATGCTGTTGCCACTCGATGCGTCGGGTGAAAACTGGCTCTGGCTGACACTTTCCGGACTGGTGGGTTTCGTCTTCGGCGACCTCTTCCTCTTCAAATCCTATATGATAATCGGTTCCAGGTTTTCCATGCTGATAATGACGCTCGTTCCTCCTGTAACAGCTTTCTTCAGCAGGATAATACTGAATGAACGTCTTATGCCCATACATTTTCTCGGTATGTCGCTTACTTTTTTCGGAATAGCAATGGCAATTTTCAGCCGTGATGGAAAAGATGTCGTAAAGCTCAGTCTCAAACTTTCACCAAAAGGAATTTTGTATGCCCTTGGTGGAGTCATCGGACAGGCTCTTGGTCTTGTCCTGAGTAAACTGGGTCTTACGGATTACGATCCCTTTGCAGCCACACAGATCCGCATAATTGCAGGTATCGCCGGATTCGGGTTTCTGGTTTCAGTTATGGGCCGGTGGAGAAGAATTATAGGGGCCCTGTCGGATCTGCGAAGCATGATAAACCTTACTACGGGATCCTTCTTCGGTCCCTTCCTCGGAGTATCTTTTTCTCTCATTGCGGTAAAATTCACCGAAGCGGGAATTGCATCAACAATAATGGCTCTTGTGCCCGTATTTATAATTATTCCTGCCGTATTCCT
>JAFGXX010000091.1 GCA_016936435.1 Bacteroidales bacterium | reverse complement strand
TTTGCAGATCCGATAGAACCATCAACAGAATTATCATCATTTATTTTCACTATAATAATTGCTGAGTCTGATATGAATTGAAACCTGGTCTTTTGATCCTTGACACGAACAGTTATCAGACTTTTTTCTGTTTTCCATTCACCGATCATTTCCCTGGGTATAGTCTTCTGACCACATGATTGGATCATTGATACAGCCAGAAAAATGTATACCGGTGTTAGAATTGACTGAAGAGATCTTGTTTTTAATTTCATAATATGTACCTGTAAAGCTAAAAATACAAAAACCTTCGTGCTTCGGGTCATTAAACTTTTGTAAATTAGGTGTAAAGTATTTTACAAGAATTCAGCAAAGCGATATTAAGTAATAGTAATATTTTGCAGCAGGAAGACCAGATATTGTTCAGTCTACTTAAAAAAGAGATAGCGCAAGCCATGATGAAATCTTATCCCGGTATCGATCCTGATGTATCATCCTGGAAAGGGCAGCAAATACTTGAATTCCAGGAGGACCTGCTTAAAAAAGTCAACGGCCAGCTTAGTGAGAAATGGTTCTACACACACATGAAAGCCTCCAATGGAAAATTACCCAGGATCGACGTGCTGAATTTGCTGAGCCGTTATGCAGGCTATATTGACTGGCAGGATTTCAGGTTTAAGAATGGTCATATTTTTCGCCCCGACATTACTGTTCCCGGGAAATCAGGGAAGTCACTCAGTATACTGGTCAGGATCCCGTTGCTTTTTATGGCTGTTATGGCACTTATATTAATCATTCTGAAAATGATCAATACCCAGAGCTACAGGTTCACTTTTATTGATAACGATACAGGAGAACCAATACTTAACAATGTTATACATGCGGAATTGCTTATGAGCGATCAATCTCCGGTAAATTTTACTTCAGACGAAAAAGGAGATATTATAGTCAGGACAAATAAAGGCCGGATAAACATGATTGTAAAGGCTCCTTATTATATTTCAGATACCATAAAAAGGGGTCTAAGAAAATTCAGTACTGATGTAAAAATTGGCTTGAAGCCTGACTATTATGCACTTATGATCAGCTACTTTTCGCAAAGTGATGTTAGCTCATGGGAAAGAAGAAGAGAACAGCTTGAAGCGATAATCAGTGACGATGCAATAATATACCAGTTTCCCGATAAGAATGCCGGAAGCAGTATGGCCCTTTACAACAAACAGGAGTTTATTGATAAAATTACCATACCCTCGTCGGGACTTCGTGATATCGAGATATTGGATTGCCATTATATTGACGGGAAGATTGCAGTTCTCCGGTTCAGGATAATGAGAGATATGGAATGAAATGGTTAAGATACATTTGGATTCTGATCATGATCTGGCTTGTTTGTTCTGCAAGGACCTGCAACGAAGATGAAGATGCTGTTGCCGCCAGGGAGGAGAAGCAGGTTAAGGAATTAATTGAAAATATTGAAATGACTTTTACAAATGAGACTCCGGCTGATTCCAGCCTGAGGGCTTATGAAGCAACCGCAATAGATAAGCTTTATGATTTTGCCGATTATCTGAGAATAGCCTCAGACACTTCAGTTGATTTAAAATTCAGGCAGCATGCAGCAGAAATGGTCAGAACTCTCTTTATTCACGGCGAAACTGAAATAGAAATCAAAGGCAGGTACACCTCCGGGAAAGAACTTAATACTCTGGACCTTCTTATTGATTACAGTCTTTCGGAAGGCATTTCATACCATATCAATCCTGTCGGGATCACTGTAAATGACCGCTTTGTCCGCGAAAACGATTCCACATTCGCAGGCTCTCTCTCTTTTTCCATAAAATATGTGTCACCATCCGTTTCAGACCAGATTGAGGATTTATCCGGGCTA
The DNA here is from genome assembly GCA_016936435.1 of Bacteroidales bacterium. Taxonomy (GTDB): domain Bacteria; phylum Bacteroidota; class Bacteroidia; order Bacteroidales; family VadinHA17; genus LD21. The sequence goes on along the minus strand of JAFGXX010000091.1, from coordinate 5,466 downwards.
TATATTATGGATATATTTCTGCTTAGAAAGATTAAGCATTTTGGCCCTCAGCAACTAGGAGTATGGGAAGTTTTCCTGGGAGCTGCCGAAATTCTTTAGATACTAACTCTCTATAAAAGCCTGGTTCAATATTCCCGGCAAACATTAACAAACAGCAATGATTTTTTCCTGGAAGAAATATGCTCTTGTTTCTGTTATGGCAATTATGTCAGTCTCCATACATGCACAGACCTGGAGAGCTAAAATAGAGACCAGTACTTTAAAAGGGCATCACCTTACCAGGACTTTGACAATGAGACCCTATCATAAAATCAGTATTATTAGTGCCGGGACTCATTCTTACAACATACCTGTCCGTTATACGGGAGCATTCCTTGGAGTATCCTCTGATTCCATCAGAATAGATCTGCTTATGGGGAGAAGCAATATACAGAAGCCGGAATATTTAAAGGGTAAGAGCTTTCCGGGGAGGGAGGATTATTACAGGGGCAATTTATCTGTAGCCTTATCGGATGTGAGTTATATCCATTACATGAGGCTTACGGAAAACACTGAAGATTTTTTTTCTGCCAGTCTGTTCCTGGGTATTCTGGGATCACTGGCCGCTATAGTCATTACACCTCTGTTCTGTATCAATTATAAAGATATGAAATTTAACGCTTGCCGTTACAAGAATTGGGCGCTTGGAGGTGCAATCGGTTTGGCTTCTTCAGTTACATTAGTATTTACCGTGAATAAAATTGACGACAGGAAATTTCATTTTAAACCTGATGACACGGATAAAAACGTGAAAATATGGAGTTTTAAGAATGATTAACAATTATTTGATAATCCATCGAATATAGTCGGGTAGAAGATTATTCTTTTACAAACGAAAACGCATTATAAATTTTTCTTAATCATTAAAAATGAGACTTATATTTAAAATTTTTATCGGCATTGCATTGCTCTTAATATTGTTAATTCTTTCGGAAATTTTAGTATCATTTATTGTAGTAACACAGATTCCCGAAGAAATGATTCAGAGAGAATCTCTCACAGATTTAAAATCTCTTTTCAATGGCACCCTGATCCTGAAATTTTTACCGTTTATCATACTGTCCTTTATTATTTATCCTTTTTCCAAAAGATTCGCTGACAGGTACCTGATATTTGCAATTACAGGTGGATTAATCGGGTTCCTAGTTTCCTGGACTAAATTTGTTACTCAATCGACCGAGTATAATGTAACATCATTAAATCTGTCATCAACATCAGGATTAGTTTATCTTGTTCTTCCTATTATAATTCTGCCGGTTGCACTGGCGGGGGTTTTTGCAGGATTATCTGTGATGCTCTTAGCCAATTACTTTTTCAGACCGGGAAATGTCAACTGTTATCATTTTGAAAAGAGCAGAAAAACTCTTTTCATAGAGGGAATAGTTTATCTGATCCTTGCAATCTCATTATCAGGGAGTTTTTACATCCTGGAACATCCATACAGGTTGCAGGAGAAAGCATCTTCAGTCAGGACCGGTGAAAAGAAACTTGAAAATTACTACAAAAAAGCAAATGCAGAATCTGACTTAAAATTACTGTCATCCCTGGCATCGAATCCAATGCTGCCGGTTTGCAAGATTGAAGAAATCTATGATAAGGCATCTGTTCTGCTTTCTTCGGGTGACAGGCAATACATTAATCTTTTCGATGCATTAGCCCGGAATATTAAAACGCCCGGGGAAATTCTATCTGAAATTTCATTGCTGAATAATTATAACATCAATAAAACCATAGCGCGAAACCCCAATACTCCCGTTGAGGTTCTCAGTGCTTTTGCAAAAGAGGGTTCGGTCGCAATGAAGATATCAGTGGCAAGGAATCCTAATACCACGGCTGAATCGTTAACAATCCTGGCAGGTGAAAACCATTACGTTATAAGAAGGTGGGTGGCCAGACATAAAAACGTTACGATGGAAACCTTAATGCTTCTTGCTGATGACACTGACGAAAGAGTGAGAACTGCAGCCCTCGGTGAGATCGAAAAATATCATAAATAGTATTCATTAACTGCGGCTGGCGATTCATGCACTTATTAAATATCATTCTTAACCAGGATACCTTAGTAGAACAATTTTAATCGTTATCCTTTCAATAACTGGCACATTATTAATTGCGCAGAAAAAGAGATTCCATCTCAATAAGACCTGCGAATAATATTTACCTGAATCTTACGGGGGAAGGGTCAATGATTTCGATTAATAATGAGCGTTCGTTTTTCTGAAGGCCGGAACCGTTATTATTTAATGAAAAAGCCAGCAAAGATTATGGCCGGGATAACAGGTTGGTGTACAAAAATCATGGTTTAATGTAAATCCCATTCACTTTTGTTTGATTTTTGTTAGTAAAAGTTAAATTTGGGTTTCAATAACCTGAATAATTATGTTCCGGGCGGTTGTTGCTGTAATAATCATAGGGATTCTATCTTGTATGGAGGCATTATCCAGTCCGGTAATCAGATCGGTTGCCGTTACGGAATTTTCTTCGAATGGATTCACTGAAACATACTCCTGGATTGGAGGATCATGCGCAGATGTCATCGTTGAACGTATATCATCAGACAGGAGCATAAGAGTTGTCGAACGGGAACAGCTCAACAGGATCATCGAGGAGTTGAAACTTCAGATGGGAGGACTTGTAAACAGCGATGCTGCAGTCGAAACCGGAAATCTTATTGGTGTAACATACTTCATTACCGGCAGCATCTCAAAATTTGAGGAGCAGGTAATACTGTCGAGCCGTTCCTATTCTGTCGAGACAGGTGAAATAGTAAGTACCGCCACAGTACGGGGCTTACTTAAGGACCTCTTCATTTTACAGGAGGATATCGCATCAAAGATAAGTTCCGACCTGAAGCTTGTAACAAATATAGAAGGGGGAATTCATAAACCCCTGCAGAATTTTGAGCTCTATCAGAATATAGAGTATCTGAAGAAAATGGCTGAAAGTGTTCCGGTTTTTAACCTCGATCCGCGCAGAAAGATCAGGACCAGCGAATATATCAACTCAATCAGGCAATGTGACGAGTTAATAGCAGCAAATCATGACTATTATCTTCCTCATTATTACAAGGGTTTATTTGCCATGCATCTGGGCGAATATGAGATTGCCGGTACAGAAACCAGGATTGCAGCTGAACTTTCTTCAGGTGACTATGAAGCACTTATCCTCAGAGCTTCGGTCCTGTTCAATTCAGGTAACACCCGGGAGGCTGAAGATCTGCTTGAAGGTATAACAGCCCGTTTTCCGGAATTCCCCGAAGGATGGTTTCTTCTTTCAAAGATACAGACTGCAAAAAATGCAAATGAACAGGCTATAGAGAGTCTTATCAGATCTCTGCTTGGAAAAAAGATCATGCCGCAGGCATTGTCGGGGCTAAGGTCGGGATTGAGCGTTTCCTCACCTGTACTAAACCAGTTTTCGTCGGAGAACATCTACAATGTTGCAAAATTATACCAGGCTTTCTGGTCGAAGGGCAGGGAGCCGGCTGAAATATTAAATATTGCCAGGTCATTGAATGAACAATATCCTGATTTCTATTTACCGTTGTTTTTTATCGGAAGGAATGAGTTCAGGACGAAAAAATATGAAGGCTCCGTCAAATCTTTCCTTGAATGCCTCAGTTGTTATCCTGAATTTCCCGAAGCCCACAGAGATCTTGCTCTGTCGCTATTTTCACTTAAAGTATGTGAAAGAGCTGAACAGCACGTCAGATTATATATGCAATTTTCGGATGCTGTAACTGACTACGACACTATTGAAGAAGCACGGAAAAAATGTAAATAAAACCATCATGAGATACCGGATCATTTTCGTATTATTTTTATTGTTCCCGCTTACGGCAGGAGAAGCATCTGGTATCAACCCTGCGGGAAAAGGGATAAAGGACCTGACTCGCAAGCCAAAACCCGGATTCGGAATTACATTATCAGGAGGATCCTTCCATACCTTTGCCACATGGACCGACACTTATTTTGATGAGGATGACCTTAACATACGTACATTCTGGCAGTGTGGCGGAGGATTGATCGTCGATTTTCCACTGTCGCGAAGCACCAGGCTGCTGATAAATCCGGAATTCACGCTTGTTGATCTCGACAGAGCTTTGATTTCATCCGACCTTTCAATACAACAATTTCTTTCAAGGTCCTTCTTCATACAGTTCGGAGGAAGTGCCCAGCTGGATGATTTTCAATACGGAGGTGCAGGCCCGACTCTTGGTTTAGGTTTTAAAGCCGGTGGCCGTTTTTCTTTGTATCTGCAGGGAAGGGCATTTTATAAAAAAATGCCTGAAACAGGCGAATTCGTAAGTTCCCATTCCTTTCAGGTACCTGCTTCATTTGTTGTCAGGTTCGATCTGGCCAGGACATTTAAAAAGATAAGGACTACGCCTGAGATACGAAGTGAAATACCGGATGAGGCAGAGATAAGAAAGCCTGAGCCTGATAATGAAAAAGAAATTCCACAGGTTAAGGAACCTGAAGTCACTGTTAAGGAACAAATACCGGAACCGGAAGCTCCTAAACCGGAACTGCCAGCCGACACCGGTAAATTGCCGGAATATCAGCCCGTTATAAGAGCTGAGGCTGAATTGCAGCCAGGGGATACATCTGTATCAATAACTTCCGGCGCTTATTCGGGATATTCCTATGAAGACCTCGAAATAATACTTGAAAAAGCTGTCGGGGATGAAGATTATCATAAGGCAGAGAAAATACAGAATGAGATCAGCGCAAGGGAAGCGGGCGGTGATCTTAAGGAGATCCCGACACGCAGGCTTGAAGAGTTGCTGCAGCAGGCACTGAAAACGGAAGATTATCTCAGAGCGGCCACTATTCAGGATGAGATCAGCAGAAGGAAATAAACCAGTCACTAATACTATCCTGTTATGAGAAAATTATTATTCCCCGGGTTCCTGTTCCTCGCAGTCCTGGTATTGTTGTCATCCTGCGGAACGGCCGGGAATGGCATTCTGTATTCGGAAAGGTCAATAACACCATCTGAAGTGAAGTACCAGCGTGTTGCAATATTGCCTAACCGTTTACCGCTCAACCTTACGGATCCTGAAATGTGGAGAAAATACAACTGGGAGGTAATGCAAACCCGCTTTATAAAAGAGGGATTCCAGGTAATAGACTATAATACTTCAGTAGAAATGTTCGGCAGATCGGGACTCCCGATGGAGGATACTAAAATTTCACGCGACAAATATGCCGAACTCGCTGAAGAGATGAACGCCGATATTCTGGTATTTCCTTTTTATGGAACCAGTTTCAGGATATCAGGTATCACTGACAAGAATAACTTTGAGGTTACAGGCTCACTTCAGGTTTATCTAAGGGATCAGAATGATTTCATGACAAGGATTGATTTTGAGGGGAATAACTATTTCAGGTCTTTCAGTAAGCTTCTTCCGATAGTGCTGGGAGG
>JAFGXX010000090.1 GCA_016936435.1 Bacteroidales bacterium | reverse complement strand
TGGGTCTCTTCACCCTTTCTCCCCCTCCCGCCCTCTCCCCCTCTTCTTCTCTCCCCTTCCTTTTTTCTGTTAATATCTAATTCACAGCCTCGTGCCAATTTATCCCTTTTCATGATATCTTTGAAAGGTGATCGATCGTCAGACAATTGAAAGGATACTCGACGCAGCCCAGATAGTCGAAGTTGTCCAGGAGTTCGTGCCCCTGAAAAAGAGGGGTGTCAATTACCTGGGGCTGTGTCCTTTTCATAATGAAAAAACGCCTTCTTTTACCGTCTCTCCTTCAAAAGAGATCTTCAAATGCTTTGGCTGCGGAAAGGTTGGGAATGTGGTCAACTTCATCATGGAACATGAACACCTTAGTTATCCTGACGCACTCAGGTACCTGGCCAAAAAATACCATATCGAGATCGTGGAGAAGGAAGCTTCGGCCGAGGATCTCGAAAAACAGAACGAACGGGAGAGTCTTCTTGTGCTGTCGGCTTATGCAGCCAGGCAGTTTTCGGAAAATCTATTTAACAGCGAAGAGGGCAAAGCCGTGGGGCTTTCCTACTTCAGGGAACGGGGCTTCAGGGAAAGCACGCTGAAGAAATTCGAAGTTGGCTACAGCTTTGAACAAAGAGATGCCCTCACTAAAAAAGCGCTGGGGGATGGTTATCTTAAGGATTTCCTGGTAAAGTCGGGCTTGTCGATAGAAAATGAAAGCAGGATCTTCGACAGGTTCAGCGGAAGAGTAATGTTCCCGATCCATTCTCTGTCCGGTCAGGTGCTTGGTTTTGGCGGACGTGTTCTGAAAACCGATGCCAAAACGGCAAAATATCTCAATTCACCCGAATCTGAGATATACCATAAAAGCCGCATCCTGTACGGCATATACCAGGCCAGGCGGTCAATCACTCAGGAGGACAGGGTATATCTTGTTGAAGGATATACCGATGTTCTGTCGCTTCACGAGGTCAGCATAGAAAATGTGGTAGCTTCGTCCGGGACATCCCTGACCCAGGAACAGGTGCGTCTGATAAAACGCTTCACCCCCAACATTACTGTTCTCTACGATGGCGACCCGGCAGGTATTAAAGCTTCCATAAGGGGTATCGACATAATCCTGGAAGAGGGAATGAATGTAAAGATCGTCCTTCTTCCCGACGGTGAAGACCCTGACAGCTACTCAAAAAAGGTAAGTAACGAAGACTTTCTTAAATATCTGCGTGAAAATGAAACCGACTTCATCAGGTTCAAGACACAGCTCCTTCTTGACGAGGCTGCCAGTGACCCTGTGAAAAAAGCTAACCTTATCCGCGATATCGTAAAGTCTATTGCCATCATTCCCGAAGCCATAACAAGGACGGTATACATAAAGGAATGCAGCACCCTCCTCGATATCGGGGAGGAGGTACTTTACCATGAAGTAGGGAAGATGAGGCAGCAGCGTTCATTCCAGGACAGGAACCGCTACCCGGCACCTGAAGATCTGCCGGTTCCTCCACCTGTGATCACGTCACAGCCGGCAAGAAAAGAATTCACAACACATTTCTCTGAAAAAGAAGTGATAAGACTTCTACTGAAATTCGGAAGCACGGAACTGGAAAGGCATATAAACGCCGAAGACGGACAAGAAGAAATAGTTACTGTTTCAGATTACGTTGTACACGATATCACCTCCGATAATCTCACATTCGACGATCCTGTGCTGCTACAGATATTCGATGAATTCAAATTTGCATCCGAACAGGGAACCTTCATCGAGGAAATGCATTTTGTAAAACATCCCGATCCGGTAATATCGACACTTGCTGCCGACATGCTTTCTGAACCCCACACCCTAAGTAAAATATTTGCCAGCAAACAAACCTATGTCGAAACCGAGGATATGAAACTCAAAGATATCGTACCAGATGCCCTGCTTAAGTTTAAAAGCGATAAGATAAAAGTACGACTCAAAGAAATAATGACAAAGCTGGAAGAAGCTGTCAGGGAAGGGGACAACGATAAGATACTTGAGCTCCAGAGAAGGGATCAGAATCTTAAGATGGCTCTTAGGGCAATATCGGAGAAACTGGGGAAAAGGATAATATTGTAGGGAAAGGTTCTTTTTCAGGGTCCTCTTCCGCCTTAAAAATTTTTATTAAATTTGACTGTCAAAGCCACGTTTATGAAGTATAAATCCGGTCTCCTGGTTCTGATAATCCTTATCTCTGTTTTTTCGTGTGTGACCCGGACAGATGAAAAGGATATGTTTTCACCGGGTTTCTCAACTTACAGAACCTCAACAGCAGGCACTAATGCTCCTGTTGAGAAGATGGAAACTCATTACGGACTACTCACTCCTGTTGAGATCTGTGTAATATTTAACAGGCTCGGAATACCCTATAATAATTTTACTCTCAATCCGGTTTCAAATATGGAGCTTTACCTCAGCAATTCAAAAGCTGCCATCAATACCGGTATCTACGGCGTCGATTTCGGCTACCTGAAAATGTTCGGCATTGGCCAGGAGGTAATAGACTACATGGTTACCATAAAAGAACTCAGCAGCCGGCTGGGGATACCCTCCGACCTGCTGACCGAACCCATCAGACGGGTACGTACCGATATGTCGGATCCCGACAGCATTACGGCACTTATGCAAAAGGCATATACCGATATTGAGAACCACCTTGGGGAAAGCGGACGCGAAAGCACTGCCGGACTCATGATCATGGGCGGCTGGGTCGAAGCTATGTATATTGCCACCCAACTGGTATATAATCCTGAGAATCCCGACCCGATGGTTGTACAGAAAATAGCTGAACAGAAGTATACCCTCACGTCTCTGCTGAGCTTTATGAAAAACTATTACGACGACCCTGTCGTGGTATATTACACCAAGAAACTGAAATACCTGAAGAATTATTTCGATTCATTTGAGATCTATTTCGAGAAAGGAGATCTGGAAATAGATACACAAAAACAGGTCCTTCGCTCTTCCGGAGCTTCCAGAATGACCGTAACGGTTGAAACCCTCAATCTCATTAAGGACTATGTTTCAAGGCTCCGGACCGAAATGGTCACACCCTGAAACAAATCCCTTACATATAGCTCTGATTTATAGTTTACAAAACCCGGTTTAAAAGATTATGAAACATTTAAAACCATTCCTGGTTAGTTTAATAATTCTTATCTCAGCTTCCTGTGGTGACAGGCAAAAGAAGTCAGGCATTTCTCTGTTCCGGGTAAAACCCGACAATCAGGAGCTTGTCATTCCTGTTGATAAGGGATTCAGCCAATATGTTTCGGCATATACCTCAGGCATAATAACATCAGATGCTCAAATTGAAATCCATCTCACCCCTGAGTTTGCAGCCGCAGCCGACAAAAAAGCGATTTCTGGAATATTCAGCTTCACTCCTGCAATAAAAGGTAAAACCGAATGGGCCGACGATCAGACTCTCGTGTTCATTCCCTCCGGATTGCTTGAACCAGGAAGAACATACAAGGGAGAAGTCCATCTTTTCAGGCTGGCCAGGGTGGAAGAACGCCTTAAGGTTTTCCCCCTTCGATTTCAGACTATTAAGAAGGATTTCCTTGTAACCACAGGGCTCCCGGAGATAGTCGAGGGAGTTGAAAATATGTATTCTCTACATGGAGAGCTTACTGCATCGGATTACATAGAAGCCGCCGAAACGGAGAATTACCTGAGTGCAAAGATTGATAAAAGAAAACTGGAGATAATCTGGGATCATTCTGATAAAAAGGTCCATAAATTTACCATACCCTCAATCCCCAGATCAACTGAAAATAAAAATCTTGTACTGGAATGGGATGGAACCCGGTGGGGTGCAGACAGAAAGGGCTCATCCCAGATTCGTATTCCTGCCACCGGAGAATTTTCCGTTCTCGGCGTCAGGATCTTCAATGGAACGGATCAGAAAGTTGCGATAGCCTTCTCCGATCCTGTCGATCCTGATCAGGATACAGAGGGGCTGATATACCTGACTCCGGCATTTAATTTAACCATAGACAGAAAGAATAATATCCTCACGGTGATACCTTCTTCCCGTATCCGGGAAAGTGTAATTTTAAATATCGAAAGCTCTTTGAGAAGCGCTTCAGGAAAAACACTCTCTGCATCATGGTCAGCCAATATAGACCTCAGCGATGTTGATCCGGGAATTAAGCTTACAGGCAAGGGGGTGATCCTTCCTTCATCACAGAATCTTATTTTCCCTTTCTCGGCAGCAAAACTTAAGGCTGTCGACCTTACCATAATCAAAATATTCGGCAATAACCTGCCCTGGTTTCTTCAGGAATCTGATATCAATTATGGTTATAACATAAAACGCTTCGGGCGTCCTGTTTACAGGGGCCGGGTAGATCTGGCAAATGATGTTTCGCGGGGGAACGGATCATGGCAGATGTTCTCCATAAACCTTAACGATTACATCGACGTTGAAGCGGGAGTACTATATAAGGTGAAACTCAGCATGAGGAAATCCTATGCTCTGACAGACTGCCCTCTTACCGATGAAGACCTCAGGTACGAGGAAATACTTATGCAGGCAGAAGCGAAAAGCGACAAGCTGTGGAGCGATCCCGATGTATATTTTGATGACATTTATAACGAGGCCTATTATCAGATGCCTTTCAGGTGGGAAGACCGGAACGATCCCTGCAAATCAGCTTATTACAGTCCCGATAAAAATGTATCACGAAACATCCTGGCAACCAACCTTGGGCTTATTGCCAAGATGGGACCTGACAACAGACTCAGGGTAATGGTCAATGATCTCAAATCAGCTCTTCCCTCCGGGGAGACCGAACTTGAAGTTTACGACTACCAGATGCAGCCGCTTGCTTCAGGAAATACTGATGAGGATGGTTCCGCGACAATAGAGTGCCGGGGAAAGCCTTTTCTTCTCGTGGCACGTAAGGGCAACGATAATAATTACCTAAAGCTCAATGACGGTAATGCTTTGTCGTTGAGCTCATTTGATGTTTCAGGTACCAGGCCGGAGGAGGGCTTGAAAGCGTTTATTTACGGGGAAAGGGATGTATGGAGGCCCGGAGATTCGATATTTCTTTCCGTTTTCATTAAAGACATTAAGAAAAGCCTTCCACACGACCATCCTGTAAGATTCGTTCTTACTGATCCGGGCGGACGGCGCATTGACAACCAGATCATAATACCCGGAGGGAAGAATCTCCTGGTATTCAAAACAGCCACGCCTTCTGATGCTCAAACAGGTAATTATACTGCCACCTTCAGCATAGGAGCTGCTGTTTTTTCTCAACGCGTAAGGGTGGAGACCATCAAGCCAAACCGTCTTAAAATTGACCTGTCATTCCCCGGGGAGATACTTAGCGGAGCTCAAGGTCCTTCTGCAGGTATGCTTAAAGTTAAATGGCTGAACGGATCGGTTGCAAGAAATCTTAAAGCCTCGGTCGATTACATCCTGAAACCTGCCAAAACAGTATTTGAAGGTTACGGGCAGTATGTCTTCGATGATCCCGTCAGTGAGTATTACTCCGAAACAGTAAATATCTTCAGTGATGCAATCGACGAAAACGGAAATGCAATCATAAAGTTCGATCCCGGGCGCCAGTCTCTGGCACCGGGAATGCTGAATGCCGTCTTCACTGCGAGGGTACGTGAAAAAGGAGGTGATGAGAGTATTACAAGGTCTGTAAGGAAATTTGCCCCATATCCGGTTTTCGTCGGACTGAACCTTCCGGGCCTCAGCAACAGTAGCAGGATGCTCTATACCGATACTGATAACGAGGTCAGGATCGTCACCCTCGATGAAAAAGGAAAACCCCTCAGAGCAAAGGTGGAACTGTCGGTTTATAAACTCTCCTACAGATGGTGGTGGGAATCCGACAATGAGAATCTGTCCTGGTATATCTCCGGAAGAAGCCATAAACCGCTGGTATCACAAAACCTCTTTACAGGAAACGACGGTGAAGGCAGTACTTCTTTCAAAATACCCAAAAATGAATGGGGTCGTTATCTTATCAGGGCTGTCACAACAGACGGACACGCGTCAGGAAAAATCATCCTGGTCGACTGGCCCTGGGAATACGGGATGAAAAACAATGCGGACGGGGCTACACTTCTTTCATTAAGCGCCGACAGGGAAAAATATAAACCGGGAGACGATATCAGCATCACCTTTCCTTCGATGGAAAATGCCACAGCTATAGTCACCGTCGAAAATTCAACAGAAATCTTAGATGAGATCCGGCATTCAACAACAGGCGCCACAACAGAGGTCAGCTTTAAAGCAACACCGGAAATGGCACCCAATGTATATGCCTGTGTCTCTCTTATCCAGCCTCATAGCCAGACTGTCAATGATATGCCTGTGAGACTTTACGGGGTAATCCCCATAATGGTTGAAGATCCGCAAAGCCGACTGAACCCCCGGATAACGGTGCCGGACGAGATCAGGTCGCAGAAACCTTTTGAGATCAGGATCAGTGAAGCATCTAAAAAAGAAATGACATACACCCTCGCCATTGTAGATGAAGGCTTGCTTGACATAACGGGTTTCACGACACCGGATCCATGGGATCATTTCTTTGCCCGCGAGGCCCTGGGTGTACAAACCTGGGACATGTACGATAATGTGCTGGGAGTTTTCGGAGGAACCCTTAACAGGATACTTGCTGTCGGCGGTGATGAAGCTCTGACAGATATAACTTCGGGCAAAGCTCAAAGGTTCGTCCCGGTGGTAAGGTTTTCAGGACCCTATACTCTGAACGAAGGAAAAACAAATGTCCACAGCTTCACTCTTCCTCAATACACAGGTTCAGTAAGAACTATGGTGGTGGCCGGAAATGACATGGCTTACGGAAAAGCTGAAAAAGCGGTAACGGTAAGAGATCCGCTGATGGTTCTGGTAACAGCTCCCAGGGTAATAAGTCCTGGAGAGAAAGCTTCCCTTCCTGTCACTGTTTTCGTTCAGAAGGAGGGGATAAAGGAAATCGCGGTCTCGGCTGAAGGCAATGACCTTATAATTTTTGAAAATCACACTCTTACCCTTGATGCCGGAGGCACAGGCGAGTATGATACAGAATTTGTTTTCGAAGCAGCAGGAAAAACAGGAACAGGAAAGATAAAAATAACAGCGAGTTCCGGAGGAGAAACAGCTTCTTATGATCTCGTTTTAAATGTCAGAAGTCCTAACCCGCATGAGACCCGGTCTGAGCTTAAAATTCTGAACCAGGGAGAGCAATGGATAAGTTCATTCACACCCTTCGGAATTGAAGGTTCAAACTCCGCAGTTCTTCAGATATCAGGACTTCCGTCAGTTAACCTTGAAAAGAGACTCGATTATCTTCAAAGCTATCCCTACGGCTGCACTGAACAGATAACTTCTGCAGCCTTTCCACAGATATGGCTGCAAGACCTATACAGGAGCGACCCTTCAGTGGCATCCGGGGCAGCTGTCAATATTAAAAAGGCCTTAACGGAAATCGCCTCACGACAATTGCAAAACGGCGGAATACTTCCATGGCCGGGACATTATCAGCCCGATAACTGGATCACTTCCTATACAGGTCACTTCATGATGGAAGCTGAAAGGAAGGGATATGTAATTCTTCCTGGAGTATTTGAGAAATGGATCAGTTACCAGGAAAAGACTGCCCGTGACTGGAGGCCTGATCCGGCCCACCCCTATTATGCAAACGATCAGGCTTACCGTCTTTTCACGCTGGCTCTTGCCGGCTTACCCGACAGGGGAGCAATGAACAGGCTGAGAGAATCAGGAAATATGCCCGCTCCTGCCAGATGGCTCCTGGCAGCATCCTTTGCAACAACAGGAAGACCCGAAGCAGCTACAGAACTGCTTGACATAAGAAATACCGCCACTGAACCTGATTTCTATCCTTACTATTATGGCAGCGAACTGCGCGATAAGGCAATAGTATTGTATACGCTTCTGCTTTTAAAAGATTACGAACAGGCCCTGCCTTTCCTGAACGAGATCTGTGAAAATCTTAACAGTGAAACCTGGTTCAGTACCCAATCTGTCGCCTGGGCACTCTTTTCGTATATGAAATGGACTGAAACAATACCCTCCGATGACAATAAAGCCTTAGTCCTGAAAACAATTATTAACGGCAACAGCAGCGAAGTAAGAACTGGTGCCGGAGAAGCCTGGAAAACCGGGATTGATATTATGAAGGGTAAAAATACTATCACAGTTGAGAACAATTCCCGGAATCCTGCATATATAAACCTTGTAAGAAAAGGAATACCGGCATCAGCCGATGGCATTCCGGTGGTAAAAGGCCTGTCAATGAACGTAAGGTATACCGATATGGACATTAACCCTGTCGATCACAAAGATATTCCCCGGGGAACAGATTTTATGATGATCGTCAGCGTTACCAACACCTCAATGACGAATCTGTCAAACCTCGCACTTACACAGATGGTAGCTTCAGGCTGGGAGATCAGGAATACAAGGCTTTTCGAATCCGATTACGGCTTTAAGGAGAGTCTGTATGAATACCGCGATATCCGTGACGACAGCATGATCACCTTCTTTTCACTGACTGCGGGAGAGACAAAAACATTTCCTTTAGTTCTTAACGCGGCCTATAAAGGAGATTATCTGCAACCTTCATTATGGTGTGAAGCCATGTACTCCGACAGCTATTATGCAAAAATACCAGGTACAATGGTGAAAGTGAGCGGGGAATAAATTGAAAAACATTGTAAAAAAGACGACCCTGGCAATCACAGTGGTTTTTACAGCTGCTGTTCTGCTTGCCCCTGCACCCCGTTTCAGGAAACCTCTGTCGACCGTTGTCGAAGCCAGTGACGGCTCTCTCCTGGGAGCCAGGATCGCCGAGGACGGACAATGGCGTTTCCCTGCGGGCGATTCCGTGCCTGAAAAATTCAAAAAAGCACTTCTCACATCCGAAGATCGTTTTTTCTATTACCATCCGGGAATAAATCCCGTTTCGATAATAAAGGCTTTTATCCTGAATATCAGGGCCGGCCAGATAGTCAGCGGAGGCAGTACCATAACAATGCAGGTAGCACGCATGGCCGGAGGAAACATTGAACGCACTTATCCGGCTAAGTTAAGGGAGATGCTTTCAGCACTGAGGCTGGAACTATTCAGGTCAAAGAAGAAAATACTGACGATGTATGTCGCCAATGCTCCATTCGGCGGAAATACAATAGGACTTGAAGCTGCTTCATGGCGTTACACCGGCAAAGCTCCTGAAAACCTTACATGGGCTGAAGCAGCATCGCTGGCGATACTGCCCAACTCCCCTGGTCTGATATTTCCGGGAAGGAACCATGACCGTTTCAGAGCTAAAAGGGATGCCCTTCTTAAAAAACTTCATAAGCTGGAAATACTCGACTCTCTCACCCTCAGCCTGGCCCTTGATGAACCACTGCCCGGAAAGCCCATGCCCCTGCCATCCTCAGCACCACACATTACCGATCACTTTTTTCTTACAAGAGAAGGTGAAATGATAAGGACTACCATTGATCCACGCATCCAGGAACAGGTCAACGAGATACTTGAAAGACATCAGAAAAAACTGGCAGAAAATTTTATAAATAATCTTGCCTGCCTGGTGCTAAGTGTCGAAAGCGGAAAGGTTCTTGCCTATGCGGGTAACAGCACCGGAAATGGTGATGATGAATATGAGAGAGACGTCGATATGATAAAGGCGAAGCGTAGTACGGGAAGCATCCTGAAGCCGTTTTTGTACGCCGGCATGCAGCATTCAGGTGATATATTGCCGAACACCCTTATACCTGATATACCCACACGCTTTCCAGGTTTCACGCCCGAGAATTTCGACCATACATACAGCGGAGCCGTACCTGCCTCAGCCGCTCTTGCACAGTCACTGAACATCCCCGCCGTGAAGATGCTCCGGCAATACACTCCCCTGCGTTTCCTCGAACTGCTGCGACAGACCGGTTTTTTTTCTCTCGATAAAGAAGCTGGTCACTATGGTCTGTCTCTTATCCTGGGAGGAGGCGAAACTACATTATGGGAACTCACAGGAGCTTATGCCTCACTGGCAAGAGTGCTTAATCATTATAACAATGAAAAAAAATATTTCAGCGGCGATTATCATGCTCCGGTGCTTGTCGATGATCAAAAAGAAGACCCGGTTAAAACTGAAGATCCATATCCTCCTTTAAGTGCTTCATCAATATGGCTTACATTCGGGGCACTGTTGAAAGTAAACAGACCATCAAATGAAGCAGGATGGCAATATTTTTCCTCTTCGGGATCCCTCGCCTGGAAGACAGGTACTAGTTTCGGTTTCCGCGATGCCTGGGCTGTCGGAACTACTCCTGAATATGTTGTAGGTGTATGGGCGGGCAATGCCGACGGTGAGGGAAGACCAGGGCTGACAGGTATTTCCGCAGCAGCGCCAGTTTTGTTCGACCTGGTCAATATACTGGAGCCAGCAGGCTGGTTCGCTGAACCTCTCGAAGACATGACCACGGTAAAAGTATGCAAAACAAGCGGATACAGGGCAGGACCCTTCTGCAGTGATACAGAAGAAATACATGCCTGTACAGCAGGACTTAAGAGTGTAATATGCCCCTACCATCAGATTGTTCATCTCAACAGCACTATGACAAGGCAGGTGTCGGCAGACTGTGCTTCGCCATCAGAAATAAGAAACGAAGCATGGTTTGTCCTTCCACCTGCCATGGAATATTTCTACAGGTTAAAACATCCTGAATATCAGGCTGTTCCGCCAATGGCAGAGGGCTGTGCCCCCGACAGGGGGATACCTGTGATGGAATTCATATACCCTTCTGACGGAGCTAAAATTTTCATCCCGCGTGATCAGACCGGGAACTTCACAAGAATAATCCCGGAAGTTGCACATCGTAACCCTTCCAAAAAACTGTTCTGGCACCTCGATGAAAATTTTTCCGCAACAACAAGGCATATTCACCAGACAGAACTTATTGCAGACCCAGGTGATCATACCATTACCGCTGTCGATGAAGACGGGTATACGATAAAATGTCGCTTCACAATTTCAGGCGAAACCAGGTGACAACAGTGAGGCTGACATACATTATTCAATTCTTTCAATAATCTTTATAACCTTTACATAAAAATTGACCGGATATGGAAATTTTCCCTGTTGTCGATGAAAATGGTAACGAGATATTCAGTGCACCCAGAAATATCTGTCATGATGGAAGTAGCATGCTGCTGCATCCTGTCGTCCACTTCCATCTTTTCAACGAAAAGGGTGAGCTGTACCTTCAGAAAAGGGCCGCAACCAAAGATCTGCTTCCCGGCAAATGGGACACGGCGGTTGGCGGTCACATGAAGCCCGGTGAAAGTCCCGAAGAGGCTCTGAGGAGAGAAGCCATGGAAGAACTCGGACTTGAAAATTTCAACTTCAGACTTGAAATGAAATATATTTGGGAGTCAGCCCTTGAAAGAGAATTTGTTTACTCATATTCAGGCACTTCCGATGAGATTCCTGTTGTCAATCCCGAAGAAGTCGAAAACGGAAGATTCTGGAGTGCCGAAGAGATAACAATGAAAATCGGCAGCGGTATCTTCACACCGAATTTTGAAAAAGAATTTAAAGAACATTATTGTTATCTTTGATCAAATCAGCCACGTATGAAAATGACCGTCAAAATACTTGTTGTGCGTTCCGAAGTGGAGGCACAACTTATCTCCGGCCTTCTTGAACAGAGAAACATACCGCATATGCTGAAGTCTTTTCACGATGCAGCCTACGACGGTGTGTGGCAGACTGACACATCATGGGGAGCGCTTTACTCGTATGAGGAGTACAAAGATGAGATAACCAGAATATATAACGAGATGTCGCTCCCGGAAAATCTCAGTGACGAAGTCTGATAACATACCTCTCATTATGGCCCTGCTTCAATTGTCAGCTTCTATTTCATTTCAGAAACACGAAACAGCCAATGAATGACATGAAAATCAGGAAACACCTGGATAAACTGATTTTTTCATCAGGTTTAAAAGTTCATATCCTTCCTCTCATTAGCAGCAGGTATCTGTATATCGGTTTTTTTACCCTTGTAGCCGGAGCGCTTCTGAATTTCGCCTCCCAGACCTACCTTCATAATTATATGATAGAGGGAAAGACGCTTCCCATGCTTTCGGACCTGATCCTTGATCAGCTGCCGGTTATTGACCTTTCCCTTATCTATGATCTTTTTTGCCTTGTAATTTTTGCAATAGTGTTTATTTACATCATTCACCGGAAGGACTATAACCGAGTACCATATATTCTCGTTCTTTGCGGTATATTCTTTATTATCAGGGGTATATTCATCATCCTGACACCTTTTGGAAATCCTCCTCATTTCCAGGGTTCAGATCCTCTCTTCAACGGGTTTTCAAAATATGAACTGGGCGTTTATCCCTCAGGACATGTGGGCAACTCATTCCTGCTGCTGCTGCTCGTGAAGGACAGGATTTACAGGAACCTTCTGTGGTTCTGTTTGATAGTCATAGTAATAACACTGTTTATTTCTCACGGACATTACAGCATAGATATTTTTTCCGGTTTCTTTTTTGCTTATGCAATCAAGTCTTTCGGGGAAAAACATCTTACCATGTTTATGGTGAAAAATCATGATGGGGGTTTAAATTAATTTCTATTTTTATCGCATTAAAATCAACCTGTTTATGAAAATACGTTTAATCTTTATTTCGGTTCTGCTGATCTTTTGCGGGGTTATGTACTCTCAGACCGAACCTCTCACAGAGCCCGAATCCGCTGATGTGATCCTTGAAAGAGCCTACCGGCAGGCGGCAAGGGAAAAGAAAAATGTCTTTGTGAGCTTTCATGCCTCATGGTGCGGATGGTGCAGAAAACTTGACGCTTCAATAAATGATCCCTCCTGCAGTGAATATTTCAATAGGAATTTTGTTTTCGTACACCTTACCGTTCTGGAATCAAAAGATAAGAAAAACCTTGAGAATCCCGGAGCTCCGGAAATGTACAGTAAATATTCCGGAGGAAAAGCCGGTATACCTTTCTTCCTGATCTTCGATAAAAAGGGAAAGCTCCTTGCCGATTCCTTCATGAGGAAAGCGGGCGATGCACCCGACAAACCAGGCCAGAATATCGGATGTCCGGCATCAGACGAAGAAATTGCTGCTTTTGTCGAGCTTCTGAAAAAAACTTCAAAGATCGGAGAACCTGACATAAAGGCAATAAAGGAAAGATTCAGCAAGAACAGGAACTGATCGTATTCTGTTTTCCCTTTACAATACGGTTATTTTTTAACCTGATAGCGGGTAATAGCATTATCCTGCCGTTTAATTTGAATTCTATCGTCAACATTTATCTTACAGCCTTGTTGTATTAACAGATTAATATTTTTCACAATGAATAACGCAATATATAATTTCAGGGAACCTAAAAATGAGCCTGTTCTTACTTACGCTAAGGGAACGGATGAACGCAGTAAAATACTTGAAGAGCTTGACAGGCAATATAACAGCAGCATCGAGATACCCCTTATTATAGGAGGAAAAGAGGTACGTACAGGGAAAACAGGAAAAGTCGTGATGCCTTCCGATCACCATCATGTCCTTGCCACTTATCATATGGCTGGCGAGAATGAAATTAAAATGGCTGTAAATGCAGCCCTTGAGGCTAAAAACGCCTGGATGAACCTTGCCTGGATGGAAAGAGCTGCCATTATGATAAGGGCTGCTGAGTTGCTGTCGAAAAAACACAGGTACCTTCTCAATGCAGCTACGATGCTGGGGCAGGGAAAGAATATATACCAGGCTGAAATAGATGCGGCATGTGAAACAATTGACTATCTGCGCTTCAATTCATTTTTCGCTTCGATGATATACTCCGAACAGCCTCTTTCGGACGGGCAGGCTATAAACCGCCTTGAATACAGGCCCCTGGAAGGATTTGTATTCACCATAAGCCCCTTTAACTTTACGGCTATCGCATCGAACCTTAATACCAGCGTCGTTCTGATGGGAAATACTACGGTATGGAAACCATCTACCACAGCTCTTCTTTCCAATTACTACTTCATGAAGATCCTTAAGGAAGCCGGACTGCCTGATGGTGTCATTAATTTTATCCCGGGTCCGGGTCCAATGATCAGCAGCGTGGTCCTGAAACACCCTGATCTCGCCGGTATTCATTTCACGGGTTCGAATGCGACACTTAACACCTTATGGCGGCAGATAAGCGAAAACCTTGAACTCTATAAATCATATCCCAGGATAGTGGGAGAAACGGGAGGCAAAGATTTCATTTTTGCACATAATTCTTCCAATCCTGTTGAACTCGCCTCATCAATAGCAAGAGGGGCATTTGAATACCAGGGACAGAAATGTTCAGCTGCCTCGCGTGCCTACATCCCCCGTTCGTTGTGGGAAGACACTAAGAATGAGCTCCTTAAAATGATTGGTGAAGCCGGAATGGGGAGTGAAAGAGATTTCAGGAATATAATAAACGCCGTAATCGACGAACCTGCTTTTGATCGTATTATGTCATATATTGAATTTGCCCGTTCATCAGACAGCGCACAAATAATTGCAGGCGGAAAAGGAGACAAGACGCAAGGTTATTTTATTGAACCGACTATTATTGTCACAACAGATCCGCATTTCAGGACTATGGAAGATGAAATCTTCGGGCCTGTAATGACAATATATGTCTATGAAGATGAAAAATATTCCGAAACGCTCAGGTTGTGTGATGAAACTTCAGCATACGGACTTACCGGATCAATCTTCAGTAACGACAAATATGCGATGATTGAAGCATGCCGGACTCTCAGGTATGCTGCAGGGAATTTCTACATCAACGATAAGCCTACAGGGGCAATGGTTGGCCAACAGCCCTTTGGCGGGGCCAGAGCATCAGGAACCAACGACAAAGCCGGCAGCCACCTGAATCTTCTCAGATGGGTAAGCCCCAGAACCATCAAGGAGACTTTTTTACCAACAACGGATTTCAAATATCCTTTTGCGGGTATTCAGAAATGAAAAACAAAATCAGGCTACAGGAAAACTATTCTTGAAATAACCGGATTATTTTATCATCTTCGCAATTGATTTTCAAAAGGGAAGGCTAATCTTGGTTTAATGGATTCAAAGCCTGTTAAAAGGTCACTTTTTATTCTCAATCCGGCGGCGGGCATTATGCCCGTTAAGCTTATTCTTACTGCGGAACTGAGACGGCGGCGCAATGAACTAGCAACATTTAAATCTCTCAGTATCGACGAATCGGGTACCCGGATCAGAACCGCCTTCGACGATTATGATTTTTTTGTAGCTGCAGGAGGCGACGGAACTGTAAGAACGGTCGCATCGCAACTCGTTGGAACAGATAAAGTTCTTGGAGTTCTTCCAATGGGATCAGGAAACGGTTTTGCAAGAGAGTTCGGTTTCAAACCAAACATTCCCTCATTGCTGAGAGACATTAATAAATCTGAGACCCTCCCCATTGATGTAATAGTAATAAATGGTCTACTATGTCTAAACGTAGCAGGCATAGGCCTCGACAGTTATGTCGCTCATTCGTTTGACAAATTTGGAACCAGGGGTTTCTGGTCATACGCTTATGTCACCTTCAGAAATTTCATAAAGCTCAAACCCGTACATGTGAAGCTTAATCTTGATGAAGAGACCATTGAGGAAGATCTATATGCACTCACTATTGCCAATACCCGTCAATTTGGCAACAACGCATATATCGCACCTGGTGCAAAACCTAATGACGGGATCGTCGACATTGTTCTCATAAGACCATTCCCCAAGATAAAGGGCCTCCTTCTGATATTAAGGCTTTTCAGAGGAACTATCAATAAATCAAGGTATGTGAGGTATATAAAAACTGACAAGCCTTTTTCAATACAGACAGAAGAAAGAAGATTTCATATCGACGGGGAACCAGTGGTTTTTGAAGGTGAAGTGAAAGTAAGTCTGAAAAGGGACGCTCTTTCCGTTCTCAGAACAATGAAAAACAGATTCGTCAGTTAATCCGCAATTGATAATCGGTCTTGTCGTATAACTACCCCGGGAAAGTTGTTCTATAACCAATTGTCCGGTATTTTTATTTTACTTAATTTGCAGGTAAATAAAATAGTATACATCATGAAAAAAGAGCTTGTGTTCAATTTACTTACTGTATCTGTCCTGTTATTCTCCCTGTGTTCTTGTGCTCAGCAGCATAACACACTCAGCTCCAAAGAGAAAAAAGAAGGCTGGGTACTTCTCTTCAACGGTAAGGATTTTACAGGCTGGCGCCAGTGTAACGGGACTGCGATGCCGGCAAACTGGATCATCGATGAGGATGCTATGAAAGTGTTCACCGGTGAAGGGAAAAAACCAGGTCAGGGTTCCGGCGGCGACATATTGTACCATTTGAAAAAGTACGGCAACTTTGAACTGTCAGTCGACTGGAAAGTTGCTGATAAAGGAAACTCAGGCATCTTCTATTATGTCAGGGAAGAAGCCGGGAAACCAATTTATTATGCTTCCCCGGAAGTACAGGTGCTCGATAATGTAAATGCTACCGACAACAAGGTCGACAGTCATCTTGCAGGTTCCCTGTACGATATGATTGCTGCTGACCCTGCAACTGTCAATCCTGCAGGAGAATGGAACAATATTGTTATCCGTGTTGTCGACGGCGCTGCAACACATGTGCAAAACGGGGTTAAGGTAGTCGGGTATTCTTTATGGACACCCGAATGGGACACCCTGGTGGCTAACAGTAAATTCAGAAATTTCCCTGGTTTTACAGAAGGTATTTCAAGCGAGGGTTATATTGGTTTGCAGGACCACGGATATGAGATATGGTTTAGAAATATTAAGATCAGAGAATTATAACTGATTTTTAAATATCCGGGAATCAACAGCAGTTTAGGATTGTCTTTAATAATAAAACCGGCTCCCCAAATATGAAAAGGACAATTTTAACCACTATCGCAGTTGTTGTTGTTGCAACGATCGTTCTCCTGATTATCAACAGCATATTTTCAAAGAAAGATGATCTTAATATCTATGCTGAAGCAAGGGAGGGCATCTTTGAGATAACCGTTTCAAATGCCGGAGAATTGCTTGCTGAAAATTCTACCGACATTTACGGACCTCAGCTTGTCGAATCTTCTGAAGAACAGCAAGGCGGAAGCCAGCAAAGAGGAGGAAGCCAGAGAGGAGGCGGACGCCCGGGGGGAATGAGCGGAGGCGGCCGTGGCGGGGATTTTCATATGATGGATTTCAAGATAACTGATATCGTTGCTGAAGGAACCATCGTAAAAAAAGGTGACTATGTAGCCCAGCTCGACAGGACAAACTATCAGAATACCCTTACCGATGCACGTGAATCCCTTAAAACCCTTCAGGAAAACCTGGAGTTAAAGATCCTTGACACGGCAATGTCGCTTACCAGCCTGAGGGATGCAATAAAAAACCAGAGATATTCAGTAGAAGAAGCCGAAATAGATCTTGAACAATCAAAATATGAACCTCCGGCTGTGAAGAGAAAGGCAGAAACAAAGCTTAACACTCAGCAACGAGCCCTTGAACAACTCCTTCAGTCCTATAATCTGAGAAAAATACAGATTGCAACCGACATAAGATCACAGAAACTGGCACTTGAAGATCAGGAATTACTGGTTCAAAACCTGGAAAATTTCCTTGCCCAGTTTACTGTCAGGGCCCCTTCCGACGGAATGATAATCTACAAAAAGGACAGACTCGGAAATAAAAGGATAGCAGGTTCGTCGATAAATCCTTTCGATAATGTGATAGCAACTCTGCCCGACCTTAGCTCCATGCTTTCAAAAATGTATGTAAACGAGATCGAAGTAATTAAAGTAAATCCTGGTCTGAAAGTAAATATCACTGTCGATGCATTACCCGATAAGTCATATACCGGAACTGTGCTAAGCGTTGCGAATGTGGGAGAACAACTTCCGAACTCCGACGCTAAAATGTTTGAGGTAATGATCAAGGTTGATGTATTTGATCCTGCCCTCCGCCCTGCAATGACAACATGGAACAAAATAATCCTCAAAACCATCCCCATGGCCGTCTATGTACCTCTTGACTGTGTTCACACCGGTTCCGACAGCATAACTTATGTCTATAAGAAAAACAAGACAAAACAGGTGGTTGTCCTGGGTGAGTTTAACGACAAGCACGTGATAATTAAAGAAGGTCTTGAACCAGGAACCCTGGTTTACATAATCGAACCGGAAGGTGCAGAAGAATTCCGGATCACGGGAAAAGAACTTATTACTCAAAGCAAGGATTATTAGAAAGATATCCGCTTAATATCATACATAATAATTTTTTCTGAGCCCATCTTTTTGGTTCTTAGCTTTTAAACCACTATATTTGATAGTGCTTTATTGTACTCTTAACAAACCTGAAAAGCTATGAAACTAAAATTTTTAATGCCTCTGTTTATCCTGGCAGCAGCTTTGGTATTCACCGGCTGCAAAAAAGGTCCCGAAAAACTTATCGTCAAAACCTGGAAAGTAACCAACGTCATGTCAAAGGGAACTATACAGGATTCTGTTTTTACAGTTCTGAAAAATCAGATGATGAATGCAGAAATGACATTCAGCGACAACAAGTACACTATGACTTCGGGTGGTAATGTTATTGAGCAAGGAACATATTCTGTTGTAAACGAAAATGTAACTGTTACCACTGAAGAAGGTATGAACATGAATGCGGTGGTGACGAAAGAGTCTCTTACCCTCGACACACCAGATTTCATGACCACCCTGCAGCCAAAATAATTCTAATCATATAATTAG
>JAFGXX010000089.1 GCA_016936435.1 Bacteroidales bacterium | reverse complement strand
GTTGCTCCGCTAGGGCTCGAACCTAGACTCTTCTGATCCAGAGTCAGACGTGTTGCCAATTACACTACGGAGCAGTTTCGGACGGCAAAATTAGTTAAAAAATGGAAATATGCAAAAAGCGTGATCTCCTTAATCTATTGCAGACAGTGGGAGAAGAGATGAGTGATGAGTGATGAGTGGGGACTCAAGCACCCCGATAAATGGAGTTTTTAAAATGTACATTCACCCCCTCTCGCCCTCTCCCCCTCTCTTATTTCACACGTCAGTGTCACAAGTCTATGGCAGAGTGTAGTACACGATAAGCGCCGGCCACATCTTCACAGCCGACGAAGCCAGCGGATAGTCGCTGGAAGCAAACCTGAATCCGGGGAACCTGTCCACAGGCCAGAGCCTGAACATCATTCCATAGTTCGGATAATTAACCATATCGGTATTGGCCGGATAAACATACAGGCGTGTCACATCCACTTCAATGAAATTCACATTCCTGATGAAAGGAGGGATGTAAACCTGGTTATATTCTATGGTCTTAGGCTGGGTGTTCCATGTAACTTTGTGCTCATCCCACGATTCAACGATCTGCTGCAGCACCCCTCCGTACCATGCTATTCCCGCTGAAGGCTGGGTATCCGTGACATACGAAGAGTCGAAGGGTATCGGAAGATCGTAGGTAAGATGCAGCATCACCCTCCTGATCGTTGCCGACTTCGGGAGGGCGTTGAGGTTGAATTCAATAAGACTTCTGTTCGACCTCATAACCGTCAGCACAGGCTCCGACAGAAATGTTGCTTCAAAGTACTTATGGTCGCCGAAGTTCTTATCCGGCTCCAGGTTCGAGATCATCGCATCTTTACCCTCGTCGGGACCGGGCTGAAAAATCATCTTCTTCAGAGCTGTGCCGTAAGGTATCTTAAGGGTGAGTGGATTGTCCCTGGTTGTTGCCCACAGTTGCCTGGCTGAGAATCTCATGGTCTGAGGCATGTATCCTTCTTTTTCGAGGATGAACTTATAGTATTCGTATCCACCTCTGATAATAAGGTGGTTGGGGCATGCCTCAAGCCTGAATCCATAATGCCAGCCATCGGGAGCTACGACAGTAAGCCGTGCTGTCGTCACCACGACCGGAGGCATCAGGTCGCCGGGATCGAGCACCGCCATTACCCAGAAATCGAGAGGTTTGACCACGCTGATACCGAAATTAACATATCCGAACTGACCGGGTGTATGGCCTTCTACAGCCAGCACTTCCGGCACCAGCCTCGTTACAGTGCCGGGCAGGATCCTGAAATGCACGGGAAGAGGATCTTTGACAAGATATGCCAGTTCGGAACCCTCAAGGGGAGCTGCAAAAATAACTTCACCCGCAGTATTGATGACCATGAATTTTGTAAGCAGGTATTGTCCGGCTTCAATCTCCACATTTTCACTAACGAAGCCGTTTCCGAAAAGGTAAAGAGGGATAAGTTTATCCGTGAAAACAATGTTACTATCCTCGTCTGTTACCGAGATGAGAACATGGTAAGATGCTACCGAGCTGTCTGACACCGACTTGGAGTCCTGGTCAGGCATGGTGACGGAAAACTCCATGATTCCTGATCCGGCAGGACCGGAACTTCTTTCTTCGCATGATGAAATACCGGCAACAGCCAGTATTATCAGGCTTAACCGAATGAAAACAGATAATGATTTCATATTCCGAAAGTTAGTTTTACCTGGACAAGAGGTTATAATAGTGATACTGAAGCAAAAAACGTGCCGGAAAAGAAGAAAAGAAGTCTTGCAGTCTTGCAGTCTTGCAGTCTTGCAGTCAAAGAATCTTTCGTAACTTTATAAAATGTCAAACAAATTCGTGCTAAAATGGGAACAATAAAGAATTTTGAAGATTTGGAGATCTGGAAACTTGCCAGGGGAATCGTCAATTTAATCTACTCCGATTTCAGGTCGTGTAAAGATTATACTTACAAGAACCAGATTTCGGGTGCAGGGATCTCTGTTATGAACAACACTCCGAAGGTTTTTGCAGGAGAAGTGATGCTGAATTCAGCCAGTTTCTTAATATCTCAAAGGGATCTCTGGGAGAGGTAAAGAGCATGTATTATATCGCAGAGGACCAGAAATATGTCTCTTCTGAAACTGCTTCTGAGAGAAGGACTAAATGTCAGAATCTGCTTAACGCTATCAGCGGTTTAATGAACTACCTGAAGTCTTCTAAATAACCTGACTGCAAGACCGCACGACTGCAAGACCGCATGACTTACTTCCGCATCTTCGCCCAGGTATCCTTAAGCGAAACGGTACGGTTAAAAACCAGACTGCCGGGTTTTGAGTCGAGGTCGGCACAGAAATAGCCTACACGCTGGAACTGGAATTTGTCTGAAGGTTTTGCAGATGCAAGTGAAGGTTCAAGCATGCAGCCCTTAAGTATTTTAAGAGAATCAGGATTAAGGAATTTACGGTAGTCATCCTCTTTCTGTCCGGCTGGATCCTCGTGATCGAAGAGCCTGTCGTAAAGTCTCACTTCGGCGTTTACGGCATGCTGTGCCGAGACCCAGTGGAGGGTACCCTTCACCTTACGTCCTGCTGCCTCTCCTCCGCTCCTGCTTGCAGGGTCGTAGGTACAATAGATCTCTTCGATGAGGCCGCTTCCCTCATTCTTCTTAAACGACTCACATTTAATAATATATGCGCCTTTAAGTCTGACCTCGGTGCCGGGGGAGAGACGGAAATACTTATGTGGAGGGTCTTCCATGAAATCGTCTCTTTCAATATATATTTCGTTGCTGAAAGGGACTTTTCTTGAACCCATGCCAGGATCTTCGGGATTATTATCGATGTCCATTTCTTCCACTTTAGCTTCCGGATAATTTGTAATAATAAGTTTAACCGGATCGAGTACTCCGAAAACCCTTGGAGCCCTCAGGTTCAGGTCATCGCGTATTGCATGCTCAAGCAGTGATACATCATTGATGGCTTCAACTTTTGTATAGCCTATAAGGTCAATGAATTTCTTTATCGATTCAGGCGTATATCCTCTTCTCCTGAGTCCGCATAAGGTAGGCATCCTGGGGTCGTCCCATCCATTTACGCTTCCTTCCCTGACTAGTTCGAGGAGTTTTCGCTTACTCATGATCGTGTAATTGAGGTTGAGCCTGTTAAATTCGATCTGTCGTGGCCTGTAATCGCTTGTCTTCAGCTGGTAGACGAGCCAGTCGTAAAGAGGACGGTGAATCTCAAATTCAAGTGTACAGAGAGAATGCGTGATGCCTTCAAAATAATCGCACTGTCCGTGGGCAAAATCATACATGGGGTATACCTTCCATGTGTCGCCGGTACGGTGATGGGGTGTTTTAAGGATACGGTATATAATAGGATCGCGCATGTGCATGTTGGGTGAAGCCATGTCGATCTTTGCCCTTAGCACACGGCTGCCTTCTTCAAATTCTCCCTCATTCATCCGGTAGAAAAGGTCAAGGCTTTCTTCAGCCGGCCTCTCCCTGTAGGGGCTGGCCTGGCCCGGCCTGGTAGGCGTACCTTTTTGTGTGGAAATAATGTCGGCAGGCTGATCGTCGACATAGGCAAGGCCGCGTTTAATGAGGTCAACGGCAAATTCGAAAAGCTTTCCGAAATAATCGGAGGCATAAAATTCACGGTTTTCCCAGTCGAAGCCCAGCCAGTGAATATCTTCCTTTATCGAGTCGATATATTCAACTTCTTCTTTCACGGGGTTTGTGTCGTCGAATCGAAGGTTGCATTTGCCGCCGTATTTTTCAGCCATGCCGAAATCGAGACATATGGCCTTGGCGTGTCCTATGTGAAGGTATCCGTTGGGTTCGGGTGGAAAGCGCGTATGAACCCTTCCATCGTTTTTCCCCTCTCTGATGTCGTCGATAATAAATTGTTCAATAAAACTTACAGGGGCTTTTGATTCTTCGTTCACCTTCAGGGTATGGTCATTCATCCTATTTATTTTAAGAGTACAAAAATAGGAGGAATTTGATTACATCAGCTTTTAGACGAAAGATTAAGCGCCAGTTATGTTAAGAAAAGCCAGGGCCGCAAGGTTTGCAACTTGCCTGTAATTCATCGCGACCTTTGGGTAAAGCCTTTGAGTTTTCTGCGGTCAGATGTTTTTCTCAGGATTGAGATACTCCTTCAGGGCGTTGACATAATCCACAAATTTTTGTCTGCCGAGAGGAGTTATCCTGCAGAGAGTCTGGGGATAGTTGCCGCTGAATTTTTTTGTAACCTCAATATATCCTGCTTCTTTCAGTTTTGTGATCTGAATACTGAGGTTGCCCGATGTTGCACCTGTTTTCTCCTGGAGGAATGAAAAATCTGCCACTTCCACGTTCATTAAAAGTGAGACGACCGCCAGCCGGAGCTGGGAATGAAGAAGCGGGTCGAGATCCTTAAACTGTGTCATGGCTGTTCTTTCTTTTAAGAAGATATCCGGGAATGAGGTCTCCGGTGAGCATGGCTGCCGGTGTTGAAAGGGCTGAGACAACAGGTCCTCCGAAGCGGGCTGCAAGGGCAAATATCCAGAAGGTGAATGCTCCGATGATCAGCGGGCGGAATTTCAGAATGCAGCCCGACATGAGCAAGGGCATACCTGCGAGGGTGAGGATAAATGGTCCGAACGACTCCATGTTTTTCATACTTATAAAATAGAGAACCAGGGCAGCAAACAGGAATCCGATCCAGTTCCAGACGTAAAGGCCGGTGGCATAGGTCCAGGCGCTGTCTTTTCTGCCTTTGGCAAAGCCGTAAACTAGTGAGACTATGACTCCGGGAACGACAAAAAACCAGACGTACCATGGAGTGGCATAGCTGGTGAATTTCCAGAGGATAAATTCCGACAGGCTGCAGAAGAATATCAGCCATCCCCAGAATAGGAGGTGAAAGCTGCTCTGGTTTATGCTTGTCTTGGTTTTGTTGATCATATCGGTGATGATCTTAAGGCTTTCCTGGCTTGTAAGTTGGTTTTCCCGGGTTTCCATAATAATGTTTATTTTTACGTTGGAGATGTTATTATACTATAAATATATTGCAAATATAAAGTAGTTTATAATATAAACCAAATTATTTTACAATAATTTTAATATTCAGGGTGCAGATTGTATAGATGCAGCTTCCTGAGTTTAAACGTATATTTTGATCTATATGGGAAAGATTCAGATTGAGGGGATGGAGTTTTACTCCTTTCATGGTCATTTCAGGGAGGAGCAGATAGTAGGCAGCAAATTCATTGTTGACCTCACGATAGAGACTGACATGGCTATGGCATCGCAGAGTGACAATCTGAAGGATGCTGT
>JAFGXX010000088.1 GCA_016936435.1 Bacteroidales bacterium | reverse complement strand
GAAAATTTAACATATTCTTTGAAACATTCATCAGGTTTCTAACGTTTAATCTGTTGAAAGTAGAAAGAATCAGGTTACGTGATTTTTTTCATGGATTTAGGTTTAGGGTAGTAGTAAATCAGGGCAGCAGTCCTGATTTACTTCTTTATGCCATTTCTTCAAGTATTTTATTGATCTCTTCTTCTGTGGAACGCAATTTTTTCTGGCATTCCCTGATCAGTTCCGAGGCACGTTTAACTTCAGCCGACAACTTATCGATGTCGAGGTCGCCGTTCTCGATTCTCTGCAGTATCTTTTCTATTTCATTGACTGCAGCCGTAAATGAAAATTCTTTTTTAGGCATATTATCAGGCTTTTAATTTCCGTTATAACTATCTGACTCATTCTCCGGTCTTCAGAACACTGCTTTCAATCTTACCTTCATGCAGTCTTGTGATCAGAATGTCTCCTTCTGTTGCCTCAGCCGCTTGTTTCAAAACCCTGCCTTTCACTGTTGTTATGGAATAACCTCTTTTTAATACATTGACAGGATCGAGAATCGCAAGCCTGTTATTCATTTCCTTTAGTCTCAGGCCAACCTTGTCGATTGTGTTGCCGCTTATTTTTGCAAGGTTATCTTCAAGTCTTCCAAGGCGGTATTTTTTTTCTGTTGTGATCATCCCTGCCGATGTAGCCAGTTTGATTTTCAATGATTCAAGCATGTTCCGGTTGTCGTCGATCGCCGTTCTTGTTATTTCCGATATTGAAGCTGCCAGTCCGTTAAGATGATCTTCAGCACCTGCAACCGATTCGATGAAAAAGTCGGCAACCGCTGTTGGCGTTTTCAGCGCCCTGAAAGCAACCATATCTGTTACTGACATATCTTTATCATGACCTATTCCGGTGATGACGGGCAGCGGGAACTGCGTTACATGAAAGGCGATATCGTAATTGTCGAACCAGCTGAGATCGCTCTGGGAGCCGCCTCCCCTGATAATTGCCACTGCATCGAACAGGTGTGCATTTTCGGCTATCCTGTCGAGTGCGGAAATAACACTTTTCTCTGTTTCTGAACCCTGCATAACAGCTTCGAAGAGTTCTGTGACGAATCTGTATCTGTAGCTGTTACCTTTAATATGATTGATGAAATCGCGGTAGCCTGCTGCCCCTTCCGAGGATATAACTGCTATTCTCTGCGGAAGAAGAGGCAGTCCGAGTTCCCTGTTCATGTTGAAAACACCTTCCTCTTCAAGCTTCCGTATTACCAGCTTCTTTTTTACGGCCATTTCTCCGGCCGTATATGAAGGGTCAAGATTCTGGATCAGCAGGCTGAGTCCGTAAATCTCGTGATATTCCACTTTTGCTCTTATCAGGATCTTCATCCCTTCCCTGAGTGGTTCGCCGGTTGCATCGGTGAAGAGGGTCTTGAGAAAACGGTAACGGTTACTCCAGATAACACCTTTGACCCTGGCACGGATACTCTTTTCGTCGGCCTGTTTTTCAATGAGTTCAAGATAGCAATGTCCTGCGTAGTTCTCCTTTATTTCGGAAATCTCTGCTATAACCCAGTAGTGATCGGGTAGCGACAGATAAAGAGAGTCGCGTATTATCTGCTGAAGTTCGCTGAGGGATAGTTTCTTGTTCATGGGCGTTCGCGCAGTTTCACTATCTTGAAGACAA
Organism: Bacteroidales bacterium; assembly: GCA_016936435.1. Lineage (GTDB taxonomy): Bacteria > Bacteroidota > Bacteroidia > Bacteroidales > VadinHA17 > LD21. The sequence continues at coordinate 2,546 of JAFGXX010000088.1, read as the reverse complement.
AAGATCCCTCTGATGTTATGAATCTTACAAAATAAAGCCCCTGTTCCATGTTTCTCAGTGCTGTCAGACTCAGTTGCCTGCCTGCAAAATCGCCATAATCTTTCCTGTATATCTTTATTCCTGAAGCTGAGACTATTTCTGCTATAATATGTCCGGGCGGATCGCTGAATGTAAATTCAATATCTCCGGCTGTAGGGTTGGGACCAAATGAAACACCGCCTGCAGGAATATCGAGGTGAGTCGATTCGAGTGTTATAAGAGCTTTTGTCATATCCGGTATCCCGAAACCGTAGAGTGAATCTGGCAGGCTGAACCTGTCGGAAGATGAACGGATTGCCCTGATAATATCCATATTGTCAGCCTCAGGGATTGCTTCCATAAGGCAGGCAGCCATACCGCTTATGACAGGACATGAAAATGAGGTGCCGCTTGACCTTGAAAGGCTCATTTCCGATGACTGAACAAGGAGGTTCACCCCCATGGCTGAAATATCCGGTTTCACCTGTCCGTCGGCAGAGGGGCCTGCTGATGAAAATGATGATATGACCCTGTCGGCGTTGACGGCTCCTGCAGCAAGAACGCTGTCACCGTCGGAAGGTGCAATGATCCTGATCCATGTTTTGTTCCTTTCATTGCCTGCGCTGTTGACAACGACCATCCCTTTCGAAGCAGCTATATCGGCAGCCCTGGTTATAAAAGCAGTATTACCGTCAAGATCGGAGAAAGTATAATTCATCGACGGATCGTCGAAGGTGCTGTAACCAAGCGATGAAGATATTATGTCGGCGCCTGCACTGTCAGCAAATTCGGCGCCGGCAACCCAGAAATCCTCTTCTGCAGGGAATTCACTTGCACCATCTTCTGTTCTCAGGAGCAGAAAATCTGCATCAGGGGCACTGCCTCTCATGATACCGTCGAGTGATCCTGCCAGCACCGACAAAACTGCAGTCCCGTGGGTATGGTAGCCGTACACAATCGGATTTTTGTTGACAAAGTCATAAGTGTATTTAATGCCGTTTCTCATCCTCAGTGTGTAAAGAGAGCTTGCCCTGTCGGCGTACAGGAAACCTCCGTCAAGGACAGCGATGAGTATTCCCGTTCCGTCGTATTCTGCATTTTGCAGCGAGTGACCATTCAGCATTCTTACAGGCCAGTCGAAAGCATCAGTATCGTCATCTGTTCCGGCAAGGTCCAGTTTATCGCTGAAAGTACTTTTGCCCACGGGCTTTTTTACAAGTTTCACTTCCGCCACAAAGGGTAATAGCGTCAGTTGCTCTGTATCTGCTTCATCTTTCGTTTGAAAAAGGGCGCTGTTCATCCACTTTGATGTGCTGTGATGGGTGAATCCGCAGGACTTAACTGCCTCGATATAATCTTGAAATACAGGCAGATCGCGATAATCGGGAAAAGGGATACTTGATTTTTGCCTTCTCAGAATTGCCTTTTCTGAAAGAAGGTCGCCCGGAGAAAATGATGCAGGAGTATAAGTTCCCTTGTCGGTGAAGACAACGCGGTAGAAGTAATTGAATTCTTCAGTTTGTCCTTTGGCCTGCTTGCATGTAAGTATCAACAAAAGGGCAAGAGAGGCTCTTCCCCCGTAGATAAGGAATCTTTTGCTGCCACTTACCATCTTATTTCCCCGGTTTTTTCAGGATCAGGAATATTTCCTTTTCTTTCTATACGGTCAAAAAAATCTTCAGCATCCCTGTCTATCCTTGTGTCTTCAGTCATCCCGTTGACATAGTTGATTTCATATTTCACGGCTCCTTTATCATCATAGATCACCCATTTCCCTTCGCGTGCATTATTTTTATAAGTGCCCGAATATTCCGGCTTGCCGTTCTCATACCATGTTTCAAATTTTCCGTGAAGCTTGTCGTTAAGGTAGAAGGCTTTAAGAAATAATTTGCCGTTCTGGTGATACCTGAGCCATTCTCCTTCCCTCAGGCCCTTCACAAAATTCACCTTCTCCGCAGGAGTGTGGTCCTGGAAATAACTCATTGATAAACCGTTTCTTATGTTCGCAGTATAGAATTCCTCGTTTATCAGCCATCCGTCAACATAGGCCGAATAGAACTGCCATTTTCCTTCCTTGAGCTGATCGACGTATTTACCTTTTGATGAGACGAAGCCGTTGGAATGATATATCGTGGCATCAGCCTCCCTGCTATCGTCGCTGTAGATAAGCACCGACCTGAGTCTGCCATCGGGAAAATATCTTTTGAATTCGCCTACCGGTTTATCATTTCTGAAAGTGGCCCGGTACATTATGTTTTTGTTGGGATACTCTTTGATCCACAAGCCCTGTTTCTTTCCCTGCTGATCTGTAATGTTGATCTTATCCTCAGACTGTGCCTGCAGCAGTGAAAAGGATGTAAAAAATATAGAAACAAGCAGAAGTATATTCTTCATAATTTCAGAACCCGGAATTCTGTCTAAAAGTACAAAAATCAGACCGGATTTCTAAATTTATGGATTTATTCATGGTCATTTGCCCTGACGGGCGTCATTGGGCTTCGCCGTCATTTGCCCTGACGGGCGTCATT
>JAFGXX010000087.1 GCA_016936435.1 Bacteroidales bacterium | reverse complement strand
GTGCACTGAACCGCGTTATCGTCGATGTTAAAGGAATTTACCTTTACATAATGACCCGGTTCAAGCTCGGGTATTTCGCCGGTTGCAGAACCGGTAATGATAAACTGGTTCCCTCCCCGTATCCTCATGCTCAGGTTACCGAATCCGACGCCATTCTCGTAAGCTCCGATAAGATCCATATTGTACAGGATCTCCCTCCAGTAATTTATAATTTCATATTGTTCGTCGGAAATAACGGGACCCGACTGAGTCCAGTGACAGTTGAATTTTACTATCCCTTCCATGTTATTTAAATTTATTCTGAAACATTTTTTTTATTTCATTCTCTTCAGCCCTGCAGATACCCCTCTCTGTTATCAGTCCGCTAATAAGACGGGCTGGTGTTATATCGAAGGCATGATTCAGCGCCTTTGTTTCTTCAGGGCATATACGTACCTGCCTGATCTCAACACCGTCAGAACCTGTGACGAATATTACCTCTTCAGGGTCTCTTTCCTCTATCTTTATTTCTTCAGCGCCATTTCTTATGCTGAAGTCAAATGTAGTCGAAGGGAACAACGAATAAAAAGGTATTTCATTATCCTTTGCTGCAAGAGCCTTCAGGTAAGTTCCGATTTTGTTTGCCACATCGCCCGTGGCTGTAGTCCGGTCGCTGCCTGTAAACACCACATCGACCATCTTTTTCTGCATCAGGTGACCGCCGGAATTATCTGTAATAAGAGTATGAGGCACGCCGTACTGTGATAATTCCCAGGCAGTGAGCCTGGCACCCTGGTTGCGGGGCCGGGTTTCATCAACCCATACATGTACAGGGATCCCTTTGTCGTGTGCAAGATAGACAGGAGCTGTAACGGTGCCATAATCGATTGTTGCCAGCCAGCCCGCATTGCAGTGCGTGAGAATATTGAGAGTTTCTCCTTTTTTCTTTTCACGGAGGTCTTCTATGACCTTTAATCCGTTGACACCTATCTGCCTGCAATATTCTTTCTCCGTTTCACAGATTTCAACCGCATTTTTCAGGGCCTGTTCCTGCAGTGATCCGGGAGACATGTCTTCTGACAGTTTTCCGATGGAATAATTCACCGCCCATGACAGATTTACTGCTGTAGGTCTGCATGAGATAAGATAGCGTGCTGCATTCTGCAGATGATCACGGACATTTGTTGCCGCTGTCATTTCAAGGGTGGCCAGATATATTCCGAATGCCGCTGCCGCGCCTATAAGAGGAGCTCCCCTTACTGTCATATTATCTATCGCTTCATAAACATCATCCACACTCCGCAGCTCTTTAATCCGGAAGGAAAAAGGCAGCATCCTCTGGTCAATAACCTTTATAACATGAGGATCTGCACCGTCGATCCAGATACTTTGAAAATCCTCATTTCCAACCCTCATTTCTTCAAACTGATTTTGTTAGAACCTATAAAATTAAGAATTTTTAAATATCCGGGATGATTTCCTGATCTCTCTTATTATCTAATCTCTCAAACAATAGAACCGGTATTCTGTCAGCTTTACCTTTATCGAATAATCGACCGTTTGATTCGAATATTTTGATCAAAGAAATTAATATTGTATTTTTGCATTATCCGGATTATGGTCCCTTAAATTCATCATATATGATTAACAAAGAAGAATTTAGAAGAAGGGTAATTACAATTGCTGGGCAGATATTCAGTCGTTACGGGTTCAGAAAGACCACGATGGAAGAGATAGCCCGGGAGCTGAAAATGGGTAAAAGTTCTATTTATTACTATTTTGAAAGTAAGGAAGAGATCTTTGAAGCGGTGGTGCTGCATGAAGCCAATATGCTTAGAAATGAGCTTACTAAAGCAATAAAATCGGTTGAGTCGCCGGTCGGGAAGATGAAAAACTACGTTTTTGTCAGGATGAAAGCGTTCGAAAAACTTTCCAATTACTATAATGCGATCTTTGACAAAAACCTCGATCACTTCGATTTCATCGAAAGAATACGATCCCGTTACGACCGGGAGGAGCTTGCGATACTAAGGCTTATATTGTGGGACGGTGCCCGTAAAAAGGTTTTCAATGTTGCCAACAGTGAATATACGGCACTGGCTGTTCAGACAACACTAAAAGGGCTGGAGGTGCCACTCTTCTGGCAAAAGAAGGAGGTAGATATAGAAAAGAGGTTAAACGCTATACTTGATGTTCTGTTTAACGGGATTCTGAGGAAGTAGTTACCTTTTTATCCGGGCTCTTTTCTTCAGTTTCAGACTGATCGCCAATCCGGCAATACCTGCAATAACAAGGGGGATACTGTATTTCTGACCGAGGTTCAGTACCATGTTTGCCTCTCTCATTACCTGATCTTCTTTCAGGAATTCGATAAAGAAGCGGGCTGTGAAGATCAGAATACATATAAGGCTTATGAGAAGGCCCTCAATATGTTCTCCCTTTTTTCTCCAGTATATTCTGTAAAGCAGAATAAAAATCAGCAGGTAAGCCAGACCTTCGTATATCTGGGTCGGATGTTTCGGTGCAGTTTCGCCGTTACGGAGGAAAACAAATCCCCAGGGAAGTGTTGTTTCGACACCGTAAATCTCCGAATTCATCAGGTTTCCCATTCTGATGAAAAATCCCGCCAGTGCGACAACTATTGAAACACGGTCAAGTATCCAGAACCAGCTCTTCTTTTCCTTCCATGCAAACCATCCTGTAGCTATTAAAATGCCTGCTGCCCCGCCGTGGCTTGCAAGTCCTCCTTTCCATACCTTGAGAATTTCCAGTGGTTTCGCGAGATAATACTCAGGTTCATATATGAGGCAATGGCCAAGCCTTGCCCCTATAATTACACCCAGGGCCATATAAAGGGTCAGCTTGTCGAGCAGGGTATCGGTCAGATTTTCATTCTTGAAAATTCTCAGCATTATCATATAGCCGAACAGAAATGCCGTAGCAAAAAGAAGCCCGTACCATCTTACGGCAAAAGAGCCTATTCGGAATATTTCAGGATTTACATCCCAGGGGATTATTAATAAGTGCATGACAATTTTGAATTTTTGATATCCAAAGGTAAAAAATATGTTTATAAAGTAACCAAAGTAAGCTAAACTTACATGTGACTAAAGTTGAAGAGGCCGGTTAATGTGATCGGAAAAATAATGTAAGTTTGCAGATGGCCAGTTTTGATGCATTTATGAAGCGGACAGTTTCTTACCATATGCTTGTTGTTATTCCGTTGCTTGCGGTGATAGCATCATGCGCCAAGGTAAGTTCACCGGCGGGTGGTCCAAAAGACACCGATCCTCCGGTAGTGTTAAAGAGCGAACCGGCTTCCGGAACAACGAATTTCAATGGGAACAGACTCAGTATAACTTTTGATGAGTTCGTAACCCTCGATAAGGTCAATGAAAAATTAATGGTCTCTCCTCCGCTGGAGAAACGTCCTGTAGTCACCCTCAAAGGAAAAAGTGTTGTTGTGGAATTTAATGAAAAGCTTCGCGACAGTACAACCTATACTTTTTATTTCCAGGATGCCATTCGTGACCTTAATGAAGGGAATCCGATCGACAATTTTCAGTTCGTTTTCTCAACGGGCGATGCCCTTGATTCTCTTTCCGTTACCGGCAACGTGCTTTCCTCTTTCAGCCTCGACCCTCCCGAAAATACCCTGGTCCTGTTGTACAGGGATCATAGCGATTCGGCTTTCATGAAAAAATTGCCTGATTATATAACGAGGGTTTCAGCGACAGGATATTTCAGGATCGACAATATAAGAGAGGGTGTTTACAGACTGTTTGCTCTTAAGGATGCTGACAACAGCAAGAATTTCAATGTACCCGATGAGGAAATAGCATTTTCCGACTCACTCGTAAGTGTCAGTGCTGAAAGGAATTATATCCCCTTGCCTGAAGCAGATACTTCAGATACAAAACCTGCAGTGCGGGGGCTTGCCGATACAACGGTAATATCGGGGGAGCACAAACTGTTTTTATTCAAGCCTCTGAAGAAAACACGTTATTTAACTTCTTCCTCGAGGGTAATGAAGTACAAGCTCGTTTTTACCCTCTCCGTCCCTCCCGACAGCCTCGGTTTTGATTTTTCGATACCCGGAGCCGATACCGGCACATGGTTCATGGAGAAGAGCAGGAAGGGAGACACCTTAACTGTATGGATAACCGACAGCACCGTTTATTCCGGCTCCCAGCTGAGTGTTCTTGCGGCTTATCCTTTTACCGACACCCTGGGCAACACTGTAAGGAAGCAGGACACAGTCCTTTTACGTTATCTGGAACCCCGGACTCCGAGAGGCAGGCCCGGACGTGTTTCTTTAAAAGTCACTTCTTCGCTGTCAACAGGTTCTCTCAGACCGTCACAGAATATATTCTTCGACGCCGAAACACCTTTCCGGCAGCCGGATACTTCCAGAATCGGTCTTTTTGAGGTGCGGGGAGAAGACAAAATAAAAGTGCCATTTACCATTGAGAAGGACCCGGGCAATGCCTGCCGGTTGAGACTTATCACAGACCTTCAGCAATCGAAGAAATATTTGTTCATTGCCGACTCTGCCGCATTCGGTAATATTTATGGTGAAGTGAGCGATTCAACGGGGTCAGGATTTACAGTCAGGAATGACGACACATTTGGCAGACTTATAGTAAATATTAATAACTTTGAAGGGAAGAGGATAGTGCATCTGCTAAGCAACCAGGACAAGGTGCTGCGCGAGATCAGGATGGAAAATGACGGAGAAGTTGAAATCATGTATATCGATAAGGGAACCTATCGCCTGAGGGTGATATATGACCTTAACGGTGACGGGGAATGGACAACAGGTGATTTTCAGAGCAGGCTTCAGCCGGAACCTGTTTCCTTTTACCCCCGTGAGATACCGGTGGGTGAAAACCACTGGGTTAACCAGGACTGGGACATAGGTACCCGTAATGTCAAGAAGTTGAAAAGTGTGACCGGGACTAAGACCGGGAGATAGTAATAATTCTAAAATCCATACAAATATGAAAAAAGTTGTTGCAGGCGTAGATATCGGAGGAACAAACACAGTATTCGGACTTGTTGACGAAAACGGTAAGGTTTTGTCGCATGGTACTTTTAAAACCACTGATTATCCGAAGGTTGAAAATTTTGTCACAACCCTTGCATCTGAGATTAAGAAATTACTGGCAGCAAAAAAAGAGTACGAACTGGCGGGTATAGGAATAGGGGCGCCTGATGCAAATTACCACAGGGGAACCATAGAACATGCTCCCAATCTTGCATGGAAGGGGATCGTTCCTCTTGCCGACCTGATCAAAAAGAAGATCAATGTACCGGTTGCTGTTACCAACGACGCCAACGCAGCTGCAATGGGTGAAATGATATTCGGAGGAGCAAAGAAAATGAAGGATTTCATTGTGCTTACTCTTGGAACCGGCCTCGGAAGCGGTATCGTGATAGACGGTAAAATGGTTTATGGTCATACCGGATTTGCAGGTGAACTTGGTCATATGACTGTTGTCCCCAACGGAAGGGAATGCGGATGCGGCCGTAAGGGTTGTCTTGAGACCTATGCTTCTGCAACCGGACTGGTGAAGACTGTAATTCAGCTGATGAGCGAGATGCGCGATGAAAGTCCCCTGAGGGATATCCCTCCTTCAAAGCTCACTTCTAAAAAAATTGCAGAAGCGGCAGCGAACAATGATCCTGTAGCAGTCAGGGCAATGAACGAAACTGCAGCAATTCTGGGCTTCGGGATAATAAATGCAATCGTCTTCTCAAGTCCGGAAGCGATCTTTCTCTTCGGCGGACTTGCCCAGGCAGGCGACCTGCTTTTCAAACCCGTGAGAGCCTACCTCAAAAAGAATAATTATGTTCTCATGAAAGATACGGTGAAGATCCTGCCCTCGGAAATTTCAGAAAGCAACGGAGCCGTGCTGGGATCTGCTGCCCTTATCTGGAACGATCTGAAAAATTAAGATCTGTGAACCTTCAGAACTCTGCCATGCAGATGGCTCTGTAGCTTATTATTACTTTCCCGGTTCTTTAAGTTCTGAACAAATCAGAAGTATTATGAAAACGACAGAGGCTTTTAAACTGGAGCCCGGATCTGAGTACCCCGACCTGGATTTTGTTTCGGAAAGGCTCGATAGGCTCACGAGAAATTCTATTGACCTTGTTAACTGGCCCGTCTTTCCTCACCGTCCGGAAGTTGATTTTGCAATAGCTTATACTGCAAAAGAGATATTGCTGAAATATTATGTTACAGAAGACTATTTCAAGGCTGAGAAGACCACCGACAATGATGAGGTTTATGAGGATTCATGCGTTGAGTTCTTTGTTTTGCCGGCTGATGACCGCATCTATTATAACTTCGAATTCAACGGCATCGGAACCTGTCTGATGGGATCGGGAACATCCAGGGAAACAAACGTGAGAGCAGATCTGTCGGTGATCTCAGGCATCAGAAGGAAATCATCGGCCGGAACAAAACCGGTGAAAGAGCTTAAAGGAAGATTCAGCTGGAATTTAGTGATTGCAATACCTCTGAGCTCATTTTTTCATCATAAAACCGGCTCACTAAGGGGGCGCAGCTTCAGGGCTAATTTTTACAAGTGCGGCGACAAGCTTACTGTGCCTCATTACCTTTCATGGAGTCCGGTACTTACACCTAAACCTGATTTTCACCGGCCCGAATTTTTCGGGATAATAAAATTTTTATGAAAATTAAAAATAGTATATATAGCCATGAAACAAGATTTCAATAAAGTAGTACTGTCGTTACATGCACATCCCGATGATGCAGAAGCCTGGAACGCAGGAGTACTGAAGATTTTGAAAGACAAAGGTTATAAAATCGTCATTGCCACGATGACGGGAGGAGACCTTGGCGGATGTAACATGAGCATGGAAGAGACTGCGAAAGTGCGTTTTGAAGAAGCTGAGCAGGCGGCCGGAGTACTGGATGCCGAATACTATTCGCTGGGTGAGACCGATGGCTTCCTCTTCGACACTAAAGAGCTGAGGCTGAAAACTATATCGCTGATAAGAAAGGTTGAAGCCGGCATTATTTTCACCCATCTGCCTTTCGATTATCATGCCGATCACCGGGCTACAGCCAATATTGTAGAAGCTGCAGCAATGGTTGCCTCACTCGATCCTGTTCCTGTTCCTGAAAAGCCTCTCGCAATAACACCATTGCTATATCACACGTCTCCCTTTTCTCTTTCCGATACCATAGGCTCGGCGATAGAAGCTCCCCATTTTTTTGTCGACATTACCACCGTAATTGAAACAAAAAGAAAAATGCTTGAATTTCATGTTTCACAGAAAGACCTGATGAAACATATGCATAAGATTGATGATTTTTTCGGTTTCGTTCTGGAAGGAAACCGTAACTATGGCTCGATGTCGGGAGTAAGATATGCTGAGGCCTACTGGCAGCACCTTGGTGGCGGATTCCAGAAAGAACCCCTGATACAGGAAGAGTTGAAGAGATACACCAGGCAGGGGATATAGTTTATTAAAAGAAGGCCTGAAAGTATATTTTCTGTTTAATTTGTAAATGGTATATTTACACATATATAATTTTAATTGTTTACAATGCCGGGAAAGGAAGTAGCTGTCGGGATCGACATAGGCGGTACGAATACTATTTTTGGGTTTGCCGACCGTGGGGGTAATATTCTTGCAGAAGACAGACTGAAGACAACTCATTATGAAGAAGTTGAAGTCTTTGTGGCAGCACTTTATGAAAAAATTCTGGTAACGGCAAAGAAGATTTCCGAGCCTTTAGACATAAAAGGTTTTGGCATTGGAGCGCCTATGGGTAACATCAACAAGGGAACCATAGAACATGCTGCCGGACTGCCCTGGAAGGGAATAATTCCGCTTGCCGATCTGTTCCGCAAGCACACAGATCTGCCTGTTGTAGTTACAAACGACGCTAACGCAGCAGCGGTGGGCGAGATGATCTACGGAGGCGCAAAGGACATGAAAAATTTTGTGGTCATCACTCTTGGCACAGGCCTGGGAAGCGGATTTGTTATAGACGGCAAGCTGGTTTACGGACACGACGGTTTTGCAGGGGAGATTGGCCATACAGCCATAAGGCCCGGGCCCTCGAACCGTGACTGTGGTTGCGGAAGAAAAGGATGTCTGGAAACATATGTTTCGGCGACAGGTCTCAAAAGAACTCTGCTGAAGATCATGGCCGACAGCATTGAACCCAGTGATCTGAGAAAATACAGCTTCGAGGAACTCGATGCGGAAATAATTCATGATTATGCGAAAAAAGGTGATCACCTGGCAATAAGGGCATTTCAGCATACAGGACGTATGCTGGGATTCAAGCTGGCCGACGTGGTTGCCCATACAAACCCAGAGGCGATATTTCTTTTCGGAGGTCTGGCTCTGGCCAAAGATCTGATCTTTGAACCGGCAAAGGAATATATGGAAGAGAACCTCTTAAGCATTTATAAGGGAAAGGTTAAACTTCTTGCATCGCAGCTAAGCACGCAGAATGCTGCTGTGCTCGGAGCCAGTTCACTTATATGGACAAATGAAATAAAATGACAGAGATGTAAGCGCAGAGTCCCTATGTCAAACTTCCCTACAATATTGAATCATATTCTGGGTATAATTTTTATCATACTTGTTTTTGCTCTTGCATATGCATACCTTAAACCTCACCAGCTTCATAAGCGCCGGCTGGTTTCAACACTTCTCCTGAAAGTAACCTATCTCTTTTATCTGCTTGTCCTTCTGATAGTAATATATTTCTCGGCGCTGGTCAAGGGGGGGCTCGATGAGGTTTTTATGGGTATAGAATTCTTTGCTTTTCTCATAGTACTGTTCGTTCCAAACACAGGTATCCTTGCAAGAAAACTCGGTCCTTTCAGTAAAAACCGTGAGAACTATAATTATTTCTTTACGGTAGTCAACCTGATCTCCACACTGGCGATTCTCTTAATGTTCTTTATCTGAGTCAGCATATCGCCGGCAAAAAAAGACACTTTTACCGGCATGAATTGTTTTGCATATAGTAAATTTGTCTTTATTAACCAAAACAAAACTCTATGATCAGGGAACGTCTTATCGGTTATATCGAACAAAGCATCAAACAAAACTGGGACATTGAGGCTTTGTCGAACTACAGGGAAAAAGGTTATTCCTATAAGGAGATAGCAACCAGGATCCTTAAATTCCATATTTTCTTCCGTGAAGCCGGTGTTAAAGAAGGAGACAAGATCTCGCTTGTCGGAAGAAATTCGGCAAGCTGGTGTACAGTATATCTGGCGACGGTTACCTATGGGGCAGTTATTGTTCCTATTCTTCCCGATTTTAAACCCGACGATCTGATGAACCTGATCACTCATTCAGATTCATCTCTGCTGTTTGCCGACGATAAGATCTTTGAGACTCTGGATCAGAAAAAAATGCCACAGATTAACGGGGTGGTTTCACTCGACTCCTTCAACCTTTTAACTACCGGCAATAAAGTATTAAATGCTGCCTGGGAAAGTGTTGAAGAAAAATACCAGCAACTTTATCCCGAGCTGAAACCGGAACATATCAAATTCTCAGATATCACTAACGACAAGCTTGCTGTAATAAGCTATACAGGAGGAACAACAGGTTTCTCAAAAGGTGTGATGTTATCTCATAACAGTCTGGCAGCCAATGTAAGGTTTGCCCAGAAGAACATGCCGCTTGAACCCGGAGATCCCCTGGTATCTTTTCTTCCGCTGGCACATACCTATGGCTGTGCTTTCGAGTTCCTCTTTCCTTTTACTTACGGATGCCATATTACCATTCTTACCAAAACACCTTCACCTCAGATTATACTGCAGGCTTTCAAGGAAATAAGACCAAGACTAATCCTGTCGGTGCCTCTGGTCATTGAAAAGATTTTCAAGAAACAGATACTTCCGGTCATCAGCAAGCCGCATATGAAAATCCTTCTTGGCATTCCGGGTATAAACGCCATTCTCCATAAAAAAATACGTGAAAAACTTGAGACTTCATTCGGAGGACGATTCAAGGAGATTGTAATCGGGGGTGCTCCGTTCAATGCAGAGGCAGAGCGATTCTTCAGAAAAATAGGACTGAGGTTTTCTGTTGGTTACGGAATGACAGAATGCGGACCACTGATAAGTTATACCTCATGGGATACGACACAGCTGGGAGCTTCAGGGAAAGCAGTTGACAGTCTTGAAGTTACAATCGATTCCTCTGATCCTCAGAACGAACTGGGAGAGATTATCCTTAAGGGAGAAAACGTGATGCTCGGATACTACAAAAATGAGAAAGCCACCAGAGAGATTATCGACGATAAAGGCTGGATGCATACAGGCGACCTTGGAGTTATCGACAGTGAGGGGAATATATATATAAAGGGAAGAAGCAAGACCATGATCCTGGGTCCTTCCGGCAAGAACATTTTCCCTGAAGAGATTGAAGCTGTGATCAACAACATGGATTATGTAACGGAATCGCTTGTCATTATGGAGGAAAATAAGCTCGTAGGCCTGATATTCCCCGATTTTGAAATGCTGAAAAAGAATAATATCTCCGACGATCAGATCCCGGAGTTACTCGAAACCATCAGAAAGGGCGTAAATGAGAAGATCCCTGACTACATGCAGGTGAGTAAGTTCAGACTTCATCCTGAGGAGTTTGCCAAGACGCCGAAACGAAGTATAAGACGATTCTTATATACAAAAGCATGAAACTCTATGCATTGATTGTTGCAGGGGGGGCCGGCAAAAGAATGGGTGCAGAGCTTCCCAAACAGTATCTTGAGCTTGCAGGAAAACCTGTTCTCATGCATACTCTCGAACGCTTCAAGACCTTCAATGAAGAGATTGAGATAATAACAGTACTTCCTGAAAACCAGCTCAGGTTCTGGGACGATCTTCAAAAGCATTATTCCTTCAGCATCCCTCATACCATTGTCAAAGGAGGTAAAGCACGTTTTTTCTCAGTGAAAAATGGTTTGAAATTTGTCACCGGCGACAGCCTGGTTGCCATTCACGACGGGGTGAGGCCTTTTGTTAGTATCGCAACGATACAAACATGTTTCGAAACTGCAGGAAAGCTGGGAAATGCAATCCCGGTAATTCCTCCCACCGATTCGCTGAGGATGCTTACAGAAGAAGGCAGTCAGCCTGTTAACAGACAGCAATACAGGCAGATACAGACACCGCAGGTCTTTGCTTCAGGATTGATTAAAAAAGCCTATCTTCAGGAGTATCTTCCGGAGTTCACCGACGATGCTACAGTACTCGAAAAGACGGGAGTGAAGATAAACCTTGTTGAAGGCAACAGGGAGAATATTAAAATAACGACACCGGAAGACCTGTTGATTTCCGCAGCACTTCTCCCGGCAATGCAGGATTGACAATTATAATCACAAACACATATTACCTTATGCAAAACCTCAAAATAAAAATAACTGCAATCATACTTATTATGTTCATATCAGCAGGTTGTGCCGAGCTTATGAATGTTCTGCAGACTACAGGCACTGCGGCCCTTACAGAAGCAGATGTTGTTGCGGGTCTGAAGGAAGCACTCATTACCGGGGCAAAAAATTCAGCCGGGAAACTGTCGGCCCAGGATGGTTATTACCGCGATATGGCGGTAAAAATACTTCTTCCCGACGAAGCAAAGATCATAGTCGACAATCTGTCGAAACTTCCCGGAGGCCAGCAGCTTGTTGACGATGTCATTCTCAGGATCAACAGAGCTGCAGAAGATGCTGCCAGGGAAGTGGCCCCGATTTTTGTTACGAGTGTAACACAGATGAGCATTTCTGATGCTTTCAACATCCTTAGAGGCCCGGATAATGCAGCCACCTCTTATCTCAGAAATACAACCTGGGATCAGTTATACCAGCTTTATAAACCAAAAATTCAGGCTTCGACAGAAAAAAAGATAATAGGCAACATTTCCACAAAAGATTCATGGAACAATCTTACAACAAAGTGGAACACCCTGGCCAACAGTGTCGCAGGGAGAATAGCCGGGCTCAAACCTGTAAATACCGATCTCGATGACTTCCTTACCACAAAGGCTCTTTCGGGAATGTTCCTGAAAGTTGAAGGCGAAGAGCTTAAGATCAGAAAGGAAGTGTCGGCAAGGGTTACACCTCTCCTGCAGAGAGTCTTCGGATCACTCGATCAGGGAACAAATAAATAAGGAAAACTGTTTATGTTCGAAAAGAACCTTCTGACTTTTCACGGTCTCGAAATTAGAGTTTCCGATCATGCCGGCGAAGGGATACTCGATATTCTGAATCATGCTGTGCAGGGATCGGAAGGAGGCCTCAGGTTCTCACTTCAGAACATAGATTCAAAAATAGCGGCTTACAGAGATCAGATAAGGTTTATTTCTCTATACAGGAAGAACAAGGTCACCGGAACGGTCGGTGCCTGCTTCCGGGTTTCAGGCCAGGGAGAACTTCGTTATCCGACTACCTATATCAGGTACCTGGCTTTTCAGACTACCTATCAGTCGGATATTTCCTGGAAACATAAAGACAGGAATATAATAAGATCGGAGCCTGACGATTCATTCAAGCAAAAGACACTGGAAATATTCAGCAAGCCTCATTTACTTGAGCTCCCCGGAATTTTTGAAGAGGGTAAGCATGTCATGTATGCTTTTATTGAAAGCATGAATGAAAGGTCAAAGAACCTTGTTCATCAGGCAGGGTATGAATATATAAGGTCATTTCTCACAGTGGCTTTCAGCCGGTTCAACCCCGTTAAAGACATCCGGGTAAGCAAACTTCATGATAATGACAAGACCCGGATGAGCGGGCTTCTCAACAACTATTACCGTAAATATTCATTTTTCTCAGACGAATATGCATTTTATGGTAACAATTACTATGTTCTGAAGGAGGACGACGAGATCATTGCAGGTGTATGCGCTATCCCGACATCATATAAAGTGTACGACGTTCCCGGAGTATGGGGCTGGCTGATGATGAAGGTGCTTCCTTACACACCCTACTACAGGCGTCTCTTTCGTCCGGGCGAATTCAGATACCTTGTGTTTGACGCGATATATTGCAAAAAAGGAAGGGAGGATGCCATCACCGCTCTTTTCGAATCAGCATGTGCTGCCGAAGGTTTCAATACCGGCCTCACTTGGCTCGACGACCGGAGCGAGCTGTATGACACCCTGAGGACCGAGATCAAAATGGGAGCTCTAAACCGTATGTTAAATGCTAAACCGGGACTCGTCTATGCCAGGTTTATAAACCTGTCAGATGAGGAAAAGGAAAGATTCTATGATGCACCGGCTTATGTGTCAGGGTTTGATTTTTCATAATATATATTTTCTTCCTTAGTGTACCTTAGTGTAGACCTTTGTGAACCTTTGTGTTGAAAAAATTATTACCACAAATGAGCACAAAGGCATGCACAAAGTGACACAAAATATTA
The DNA here is from genome assembly GCA_016936435.1 of Bacteroidales bacterium. Lineage (GTDB taxonomy): Bacteria > Bacteroidota > Bacteroidia > Bacteroidales > VadinHA17 > LD21. The sequence goes on along the minus strand of JAFGXX010000087.1, from coordinate 3,046 downwards.
TATGAATTTGTATGAAGTTAAGGAATCTGTTTTATTGTATTATCCTGGCGGCCCTTACAGTCTCTGCATTTTCGCAGGAGACTGAAGCAGAAAAAGATAGACGGATGCAATGGTTTGGCGATGCTAAACTCGGATTATTCATCCACTGGGGCATTTATGCCGTAAACGGCATCGATGAGTCGTGGTCATTCTATAACGGTTACATCGGTTATGAAGATTATATGAAGCAGCTGAAAGGTTTTACTGCTTCGCGGTATGATCCTGAAGCCTGGGCTGAGCTGATAAAAGAATCGGGAGCACGCTATGCTGTCCTCACTTCAAAGCATCATGATGGTGTGGCTTTATGGAATTCAAAGGCAGGAGACCTGAATGTTGTGAAGAAAACCCCGGCCGCCAGGGATCTTGTTTCTCCTTTTTGTGATGCCCTGAGGAAAAAAGGGTTGAAGACGGGGTTGTATTATTCATTGCTCGACTGGTCGCATCCCGATTATCCCAATTTCACAAAAAATGAAAAGAGATATTCGGAAGATCAGACCAGGTGGGAGAAGTTCACGGCATTTAATCACTTTCAGATTAAAGAGATCAGCAAAAATTTCAACCCTGACCTGTGGTGGTTTGACGGCGACTGGGAGCAGAGCGCTGAGAAATGGAAAGCAAAGGAGATCAGGGAGATGATTCTGGAAGCGAATCCTGGTGCAATCATCAATTCACGACTGCAGGGTTACGGTGATTATGCCACTCCCGAGCAGGGTTTACCTGTTTCAAAGCCTGAAGACAGGTTCTGGGAGCTGTGTATGACGATGAATGACTCGTGGGGCTATCAGCAAAATGACAGAAATTACAAAACTCCGGGTCAGATAATCGCAATTTTTGCAGAATGCCTGTCGAAAGGAGGTAATCTTCTCCTTGACATAGGTCCGAAAGCAGACGGGACCATCCCTGAGGAGCAGGTGAGGATACTTAAAGAACTTGGAAAATGGACATCAAAACATGCGGAAGCCATTTATGGTACAAGAGCCGGATTACCTGCAGGGTGCTTTCATGGTCCTTCAACCATAAGTGCCGACAGTACGATGCTTTACCTTTTTTTCAGAGGAAATCCAGGGGGAGAGATAATGCTGGCCGGTGTCAGGAATGAAATAAACAGGATCTATGTTGTTGGCAATGGTACCAAATTATCCTGGAAAATGTACCTGAAACCATACTGGAGCAGCAATGCAGGGCTATTATTTATAGACGTAACTGAGGAAGTCCTTGATGACTACATCACTGTTCTGGCATTGGTCCTGGACGGAAAATTAAACATTCAGCAATAAAACACAAGCATGAAGAAACTTGTACTGCTATTATTTTTTTCATTCATCATCCTTGAGGCATTTTCCCAGGAGGATGAAAAATATGTTACGGAAACCGATCCTCTCGTACTTTCAAAACTAGAAAAGTGGCAGGACCTCAAATTCGGGCTTCTGATGCACTGGGGGCCATACAGCCAGTGGGGTGTTGTTGAGTCGTGGTCTATATGTGCCGAAGATGTAGGCTGGTGCAGGAGAAAGGACCCTGACTATATACGTTATAAGAAGAATTATGAAGAGCTGCAGACGACTTTCAACCCTGTGGATTTTAATCCCGGGAAGTGGGCAAAAGCTGCTAAAAATGCCGGTATGAGGTATGTAGTCTTTACCACCAAGCATCACGACGGATTCTGCATGTTCGACACCAGGCTTACCGACTATAAGATCACCGATGAGAAGACCCCTTTTCATTCTGATCCAGGGGCAAATGTCACGAAGGAGATATTCAAGGCATTCAGGGCAGAGGGATTCTGGACAGGTGCGTATTTCTCAAAGCCCGACTGGCACACTGAATACTACTGGTGGCCAAATTTTGCAACACCCGACAGAAATGCAAATTATAATATAAAGGCATACCCTGAACGCTGGGAAAATTTTGTACAATTCACACATGGTCAGATCATGGAGCTTCTCGGTGGCGAATACGGACAAGTTGACATACTCTGGCTTGACGGGGGATGGGTCAGGAAAAGAACGGAAGAGGAGATAAGAAGGACTATCACGTCCGAAAACTATGATTTTTCAAGGGTACAGAGCCAGGATATCAGGATGGATGAACTGGTAGTCAAAGCCAGGGAGAAACAGCCCGGGCTCATTGTGGTTGACAGGGCTGTATATGGCAAAAACCAGAACTACCTGACACCGGAAAACCATGTCCCGGAAAAATCTCTTCCCTATCCCTGGGAATCGTGTATAATTGCAGGCGGAGGCTGGTCGTGGGTTCCGGAGGCTAAATACATGAGCGGCAGCGATGCAATTCATCTTCTGGTTGACATTGTTGTAAAAGGAGGGAACCTGCTTCTTAACATTGCACCAGGGCCACAGGGTCAGTGGCATGATGATGCCTATAAGCTTCTTGAAGAAATTGGAGGATGGATGGAGGTTAACAGTGAGGCGATATATGGAACAAGGTCACTGGCCCCTTTTAAAGAAGGAAAAGTGGCTATATCGAAGAAAGGAGACAACACAATTTATATCTATTATCTGGCAGGTCCGGACGAAAAGCTGCCGGAACAGATAGGAATGACAACATTTAAACTTCCGGTGCATGCGAAGGTCACCATGCTTGGAAGCAAGAAAATGCTGAACTGGAGAAATACAGAAAAGGGATTTATTCTGACGGTACCTGCAACATTGAGAAGCAATCCTCCGTCAAAATACGTCTCCGTTTTCAGGGCAAGGTTCTGAAGATTTTTTTAAATTAGCCTGTTAGCAGCATCGGCTTCGTTACTTTGATGAGAAAATAAAGAAAATATCCGTAATTTCTTTTATAGATAAATCGATATGAAAAGAATTAAGCTTTTTTCAGCCGCTTTTGTTTTTATAGGTGTAACAGCAATTATTGTTTCCTGTGCAGTAAATCCCGTGACAGGAAAAAGACAGCTTATGCTTATGTCGGAAGACCAGGAGGTCGCTCTTGGAGCCTCTTATGATCCCCAGGTGCTATCTACTTTTGGTCTCTATGAGAATCCCGC
>JAFGXX010000086.1 GCA_016936435.1 Bacteroidales bacterium | reverse complement strand
GTTGCAGGTTACAGGTTGCAGGTTATACATGTAACTTGTAACCTGCAACTTGCAACACACAACTAACAATCAACTAATATGGCCAAACCTGTAATAATGCCAAAACAGGGACAATCAGTCGAAACCTGTATATTAACAAAATGGTACAAAAGTAAAGGTGATAAAGTCGCCGTAAATGATCTCCTTTTTTCCTACGAAACCGACAAGGCTGCTTTTGAAATGGAAGCGCCCGCCGAAGGCATACTTCTTGAAACATTTTTCGACGAGGGGGCCGAAGTGCCTGTCCTCGTTAATGTAGCTGTAATAGGCCAGCCCGGGGAACAGATCGCACAGTACTACCCGGGAAGCAGTTCTCCTGCTGAAGAAACAGTTTCCGGAGAAAAAAATGCAGAAGAGAAAAAAACACCTTCAGTGTCCCTTAAAACTGAAATCGCAGATTCAGGATCTTCAGACGATGAAAGAATAAGGATCTCCCCCAGGGCAAAGAAATTTGCCTCTGAAAAGGGAGTTGACATCCTGAATATAGCCGGGTCGGGTCCGAACGGAAGAATAGTGGTAGCCGACATCGAGAATGCAATCGCAGGAGCTCCCCTAAGCCCGGCACTGACCATAGCACAGCCTCCTTCAACAGAATTTACTGAACAGCCTGTCAGTAACGTACGTAGGATAATCGCTAAAGCCATGCATTCATCTCTTCAGAATTCGGCACAGCTGACTCATCACATGAGCGCCGACGTCCGCCGTTTGCTGGAGGCACGGAAAAAGATCAAGGAAGGGCTTGCCTCAGGAAAAGAAAAGCATGACATCACTCTTAACGACATGATATGCTGGTGCGTAATAAAGGCCCTGAAAAAATTCCCCGAAGCAAACTCACACTTCCTGGGAGACAGGATAAAAACCTTCAATACTGTCCACCTCGGTATCGCTGTCGACACTCCAAGAGGCCTGATGGTCCCGGCTGTGAAAAATGCAGATAGAATGGACATCAGACAACTATCCACAGGGCTCCGTTCGGCAGCCGACGCATGCCGAAAGGGCAACATAGATCCTGAACTTATACAGAGTACGGCTGCTTCATTTACCGTCTCAAACCTTGGAAATTACGGAGTGGAGATGTTCACACCGGTAATAAACCTTCCACAGGCAGCTATCCTGGGTGTCTGTACGATAACTCACAGGCCTGCAGAGATATGGAACAACCAGTTCGTGTTCGTTCCCTTCATAGGCCTGTCGCTTACCTACGACCACCGTGCAATAGACGGAGGGCCGGCAACATTGTTCCTGAGGGAGATAAAAGATCAGATTGAAAATTTCAGCTTATAAAGAAAAAGAGGGGGTGAGGGCGTGAGGGGGTGAAAAGGAGAGTACTGAATAATAAACGGACACATAAAAACAAAACGATAGCACGCTTGCCCGCCGTAACGCAGTGAAGGTGGAATTGCACGATAAAAACTTATACCAATGCCAAGAAATCAGAACATCAACCCGTCAGATGTAAGAAAGCCGCAATTCATTGAATTCGGCAAAATACCTGTCAACCAGTACAGAAAGACATTAAACGAAGAGAAAAACAATTTCAGCAATGAAGATCTTCTGAGGATCTATCACGACATGGTAGTCATCCGTGAATTCGAGAACATGCTGAACCTTATCAAAACAACCAATGAATACCACGGCATCAATTATAACCACCCCGGACCGGCCCACCTGTCAATAGGCCAGGAAGCTGCAGCAGTGGGAATGGCCTATAATCTCGGTACCGATGATTATATCTTCGGCTCACACCGCAGTCATGGGGAGATCCTGGCAAAAGGGCTTTCAGCCATACATAAACTGGACGAGGATACCCTGTATTCAATCATGAAGAACTATTTCGGAGGTAACTCTCTCAAAGTGGTCGAAAAAGGATTTCAGGGGACCGTTAAAGAACTCTCACGGCATTTCCTTCTTTACGGAGCTCTTGCAGAGATATTTGCCAGGGAAACAGGCTTCAACAAAGGGCTCGGTGGTTCTATGCATGCATTTTTCACTCCTTTCGGTATCTACCCCAACAATGCAATAGTGGGAGGTTCGGGTGATATCTCAGTAGGTGCAGCCCTATATAAGAAAATCAACAGAAAACCCGGCATAGTGGTTGCAAATATCGGTGATGCATCAATGGGTTGCGGACCTGTGTGGGAAGGCATCACATTTGCCACCATGGATCAGTACAGAACTCTCTGGGAAGGAGAACACAAAGGTGGTCTTCCGCTTATCTTCAACTTCATGAACAACCTTTACGGAATGGGTGGACAGACCATGGGCGAGACCATGGGCTACGGGATACTTGCCCGGATAGGAGCCGGAGTAAATCCCGAATCCATGCACGCTGAAAGGGTTGACGGCTATAATCCGCTGGCTGTTATCGATGCATTTAAAAGAAAAATGCAGATCCTTGAAGAAAAAAGAGGCCCTGTGCTTCTCGACACCCTTACATACAGGATCAGCGGCCATTCACCCTCCGACGCCTCTTCTTACAGGTCTAAAGAAGAGATCGAAGCATGGCAGAAAGAGGATTCCATAATTTCATTCGGGAATGAGCTGATTTCTGCGGATGTGGCAACACAAAATCAGCTTGATGAGATAAGAGAAAATACAACTGATCTGCTGACTCATATCCTGAAACTTTCAACAGATGACAATATATCACCCCTTCTCGACCTTACATCCGATCCCGATGCAATCGGCAGAATGATGTTCTCAAACGGATCTGTCGACAGAATGGAAGATCGTGAACCCGAGGTACTTATGTCAAAGGAAGATAACCCGAGGGTGAAATCCTTAAAAACCAGGGAAAGATACTATCTCGACAAAGAGGGCAAAGCCGTTTCCAAAGCCAGGCTCTTCCAGCTTCGCGACGGCATTTTTGAAGCTATCATCGACAGGTTCTACAAGGACCCCACCCTCGCAGCATGGGGTGAAGAAAACCGCGACTGGGGTGGCGCCTTTGCCGTATACCGCGGACTTACTGAAGCCCTGCCCTATCACAGGCTTTTCAACTCGCCCATTTCTGAAGGAGCAATTGTCGGTACTGCTATCGGTTACGGCATGTGCGGCGGACGTGTGATCGCCGAAATCATGTACTGCGACTTCCTCGGCCGCTCCGGCGACGAGGTATTTAACCAGCTGCCCAAATGGCAGGCAATGAGCGGAAACATTATCAGGATGCCGGTAGTTATAAGGGTATCGGTAGGTTCAAAATACGGAGCCCAGCATTCACAGGACTGGTCATCTCTTACAGCACATATACCAGGTCTTAAGGTGGTTTTCCCGGCCACTCCCTACGATGCCAAAGGACTTATGAACAGTGCGCTTCAGGGCACCGACCCTGTTATTTTCTTTGAAAGTCAGAGGATTTACGACATAGGCGAAATGTTCCACAAGGAAGGTGTACCCGAAGGATATTATGAAATCCCTCTGGGTGAACCCGATATTAAAAGAGAAGGTGACGATATTACAATTCTGACAATCGGAGCCACACTCTATCCTGCCGTCAGGGCTGCGGAGATACTGCATGAAAAATACAATATAAATGCCGAGATCATTGATGCAAGAACGCTGGTCCCATTTAATTATGAACCTGTTATAGAATCAGTTAAAAAAACCGGAAGGATACTCCTGGCAAGCGATGCTTCCACGAGAGGATCATATCTCAAAGAAATGGCACAGACCATCAGCGAACTGGCATTCGATTATCTCGACGCCCCGCCTGTGGTTGTAGGTTCACGTAACTGGATCACCCCTGCATACGAAATGGAAAAATATTTCTTCCCGCAACCATCATGGATAATTGACGCAATTCACCAGAAAATAATGCCCCTGAAGGATCATTCGGCCGAAAATGATTTTTCGGAAAGCAAACAGATGAAACTTAGCCGGGAAGGTGTATAATATCAATTGCAACAATCTTTTAACCTTCGCGCTTTGTTTTGCTGCCAATTCTTTGCGACCTTTGCCGGTAATTTATAAACCGGATCATTTAATTAAATTATGGAAGAAATTATCAATAAGATAAAGAATAAGGCCGGCTTCATCATCGACATGGACGGAGTCATTTACCACGGCAACAAACTTCTCGCAGGTGTTAATGAATTCCTTGCATGGCTCGAGAACAGCGGAAAACATTATCTTTTCCTGACAAACTCGAGCGAAAGAACTCCCAAAGAACTACAGGAGAAGCTCAAACGACTTGGTATAGCCGTAGGAGAAGAACATTTCTATACCAGCGCACTTGCCACAGCTGCCTTTCTCGCAAGCCAGACACCAAACGGCAGCGCGTATGTCATTGGCGATGCAGGACTTATCCACGCACTTTACAGTGTGGGATATACAACCAACAACGTCAACCCCGATTATGTTGTGGTTGGCGACACCCACGGCTATAACTTCGAAAAGATCGAATTGGCCGTAAACCTCGTAAGAAAGGGAGCCCGTCTGATAGGGACAAATCCCGATATAAGCGGACCTGTCGAAAGCGGGATCACACCTTCGACAAAGGCTCTGATAGCTCCTATCGAAATCGTAACCGGCAAAAAAGCATATTTTGTCGGAAAACCGAATCCACTGATGATGCGTATAGCCCTTAAAAAACTGGGACTTCAGAGGGAAGAGGCAATAGTGATAGGCGACCGCATGGATACCGACATCAGGTGCGGTCTCGAGTCGGAGATTGACACCCTGCTGGTGCTGAGCGGCATAACTGACAACGAAGATATCGACAAATTCCCCTACCGTCCTCAATATGTTCTTAAGGGAGTGGTTGACTTGATATAGTAAGGCTGACTGGCTGACAGGAATATATTATTGCGGATTGCGGATTTTGGATTTCGGATTT
>JAFGXX010000085.1 GCA_016936435.1 Bacteroidales bacterium | reverse complement strand
ATGCAGACAAGTGAGCAGATCGTTTTACGGGAGGGAGAGAAGACGGAAGTTTACGGTCTGTCAGTGGCGCTGAATGCAGTTGATTCTGCTGATATACGGATTGTATACGGATCGGGGGTGTTTTCGGTTGTTTCGGATCTTGAGACGCGGACTACAAACATGATGACGCGTGAGTCGGTTACCAATACGGCAGGACTGCCCTTTGAGATAAAACCCATGCAGGTCATTTCGGCAGGGGATATCCGGCTTGTGGCCCGCGAGCTGACTTCAGCAGGCAGGATACAGGCTGTCCCTGCTGACCCGGGGCAGCAGCTTACCGGAAAGAGTGCCTTCATCTTTCGTCTTGGCGCAGGTGACGAGCCGGAGACTGTCACGCTGTGGAAAAATGATCAGGAAGCCCTTGCCATAAGCAGTATAAAGCTCAACGGACATACTTTCGAGCTTTTCTTCGGATCCATACCTGTCAGTCTGCCTTTTTCACTTCATCTCAACGACTTTATCCTTGAAAGATACCCGGGCTCGGACTCTCCGTCAGGCTACAGGAGTGAAGTGACCTTAAGAGATACTGAAACCGGCGAAAACCTTTCAAGCAGTATATACATGAACAACATACTCAAGTACAGGGGTTATCGTCTTTACCAGTCGTCGTACGACAGCGATGAACTGGGAACCATACTTTCTGTAAACCACGATCCTGTTGGTCTGGCAGTTACCTATACCGGATATGCCACAATGATTTTATTCATTATAATGTCTCTTCTTGCCCGGAATTCATTTTTCAGGATTGTAAAACCGGAGACATGGATTTCGCCGCTTAGGAAGAAAATTGCAGCTCTGCTGTTTTTTATAATTGCCGGTGCTTCATTATCGGTTGATGCACAGCCCTTTGTGCCCGGGAAGGAAGCTGCCGGCGAATTTGGCGGCATCCTTGTTCAGGATCAGAAAGGAAGGACAAAGCCTCTGCACACCCTCGCCGGCGATATTCTGCGGAAGGTGACGAGGGAGACAGGATTCAGGGGCTTAACACCACTGCAGGTATACTTTGCTGTCCACTACGATTTCGAGAGGTGGAAGGATGTTCCCATGATACGCGTATCGGACCGCGATCTGAGACGTCGTCTGGGCATTTCGGACAACAAGGCTGCTTTTTCCGATCTTGTGGATATAGCAGGAGAAGGCACTTACAGGCTTTCAGCGGAAGTAAACCAGGCCTATGAAAAGTCTCCCGGGAGCAGGAGCAGGTTCGACAAGGAAATCATAAAGGTAGATGAGAGGCTGAACATAATTTATATGGTCTACAGGGGCGATTTCATGAATATCTTTCCCCTGAAAGACGGAACCACGAACTGGGGTCCGGCAGATGATGCACTTGAGAAAGCTGTCAGCAGAGAGGATTCGGTGTACATCGCGAGTGTTGACAGGCTTATATACGAGATTCTTGAAGACAATAATGAACAGCGGGCAAGGCAGTTAAGTGAATCGCTTAACACATATCAGCAGAGGTTTTCGGAATACGATCTTCCCCCTGCAGCAAAAGTTAAGGCGGAAAGGCTTTATTACAGACTGGGACTTTTTGAAAAGCTGTTTCCTTTTTATGTCCTGACAGGTATATTGATGTTGTCGGTGCTGGTGATGATTGTCATTACAGGGAGGGAGAGGAAAAAGGTGCCGGCAGTCTTTTTCGCCTGGCTCCTGTTTGCAGGTTTTGTGCTCCACACAGCAGGACTTGCTCTCAGGTGGTACATATCGGGTCATTCGCCGATGAGCAACGGTTATGAGTCGATGATATTCATTTCGTGGGTAACACTTCTTGCAGGCTTCCTGTTCAGACGAAAATCTGATTTTGCCCTTGCCGGGACGGCGGTGCTGGCGGGGATGACCCTTCTTGTGGCGCACATGAGCTTCATGGATCCGGAGATAACCAACCTGGTGCCTGTACTTCAGTCGTACTGGCTTACCCTTCATGTGTCGGTCATAACCAGCAGTTATGCTTTTCTTGGACTCGGGGCTATTCTGGGGCTGATAAGCATGATACTTCTGCTTTTTTCAGGAGACAGTAATCAAGGCAGGATATCTGATACTCTCGACAACCTGGTTGTGATCAACTTCAGGACTCTCACGCTTGGGCTCTATCTTCTTACCATCGGCACCTTTCTGGGAGCCATCTGGGCCAATGAATCGTGGGGCAGGTACTGGGGCTGGGATCCTAAGGAGACATGGTCGCTGATAACGATAACGGTATATGCCTTTGTGACCCACTCACGGCTTATCCCCGGCATGAAGGATATCTATACCTTCAATCTGTTGTCGCTTGTGGCTTTTGCTTCGGTGCTGATGACATATTTCGGGGTTAACTATTATTTATCGGGACTGCATTCGTATGCAGGAGGCGAGCCTGTTCCTGTGCCGCTTTTTGTATATTTGTCTGTAGTTATCCTTGCCGGTTTGTGTGTGGCTGCATATTTGAAATACAGGTTATCCGGTATTAAAAGAATGCAAGCATAACATTGGTAATCAACTGAGTATTTTCATGGATGTCATATCATTGACACAGGAGCTCATATCCTTTAACAACATAAATCCTCCGGGAAATGAGGCGACTATAGCACGGTATACAGGAGCTCTCCTGGAGGAAAACGGCTTCCGGACAAGTTATTTTCCTTATGGCGATAACAGGTTGCATCTTGTTGCGGAGAAAGGCTTATCCTCAAAAAAGCCTCCTCTGGTATTTTCAGGTCATTTTGATACTGTCCCCCCGGGAGAAAAAAAATGGAGTGTTGATCCTTTTTCGGGGAAAACAGAGGACGGGAAGATATGGGGCAGAGGGTCGTCAGATATGAAAGGAGGACTGGCTGCGATGATCTGTGCCTCGGTTGAAGCATTCCGGGGATCAGAACCTGAGGGAGGTATAAGGCTGGTCATAACCGCAGGAGAGGAAATGGGATGTCAGGGAATGAAACACCTTGCAGACGTGTGGAATGAAGCGGGAAAGGCAGGAGCTGTTATCATAGGAGAGCCTACGGCAAACCTCCCGGCGACAGGACACAAGGGGGCGCTCTATTTAAATGCTGTCACATCAGGCATTACTGCTCATTCCTCAATGCCTGAACTGGGCGTTAATGCCATCTACAAGGCTGCAGGAGCCATCCTAAGGATAAAGGATCTGAAATTTGATGCTGAAAGAGATGATTTGCTGGGATATCCCACTATCAATGTTGGAAAGATAAGCGGAGGATTGAATATTAACTCCGTACCCGATCACGCTGAATTTACTGTTGATATAAGGACTACCACAAAAACCATCCATGAAGAGGTTCTGGAAAAACTTCAGGCTGAACTTGGATCCGATGTGGTGATTGAAAAACTTGTCGACCTTCTGCCTGTACGGTGCGATGAAGACGACCCTTTCGTTCAACTGGTATATGATATCTGCGGAGTGAGGGCAGCGGATGAAAGATTTCCCAGGGCGATGTCGTATCTTACTGACGGAGCGGTGCTGCAGAGATTATACAGCAACATTCCCATCGTCATTCTCGGTCCCGGACAACCCGAGTTGGCTCATCAGACCGATGAATACTGCTTTATCGACAAACTGGAGGAGGCAGTGTCGATATATAAAAAGATAATTGAACAGAGATAGATATCTATGATAGGATATCCTGAAAAGATAGCAAATGAGGAACAGCTTGATGATCTGCTGTCAGAACCTGGCAGGGAGCTGACCGGGATGTTCGCCCGCACCGACGGGGACATCCTGTTCCTCGGGATCACCGGAAAGATAGGGCCTTCACTTGCAATGATGGCAGCAAGGGCTTGTAAAAGGGCCGGAGTAAAGAAGCGTATAATGGGTGTTTCGAGGAATTGCAGTGAAGAACAGCGTAAAATTTTTGGAGAGTCAGGTATTGAAGTAATTACAGGGGATTTGCTAGATCAGGGTTTTCTTAAGAGCCTGCCAAAAGCTGAAAATATATTTTTTCTTGCAGGGATGAAATTCGGATCTACTGAGAATCTGTCCCTTACCTGGGCCATAAACACATATCTTCCGGCACTTGTAGCAGAGAATTTCCGCGATTCACGTATTGTGGTTTTTTCAACAGGTTGCGTATACCCGCTGGTTTATCCTGCTTCGGGCGGATCGGTGGAGACAGATATTCCCATAGCAACGGGAGAATATGCACAATCGTGCCTGGGAAGGGAAAGGATGTTCGGATATGGCAGCAACAAATATGGTACAGGAGTTATCCTGATCAGGTTAAATTACTCAGTTGAAATGCGTTATGGAGTCCTGGCCGACATTGCACAAAAGGTTAAGAATGATCAGCCCGTTGACCTGACTATGGGATATTTCAACATAATATGGCAGGGTGATATGAATGACTTCGTACTTCGTTCGCTTGAGCATGTCAGTTCTCCTGCGAGCATATTGAATGTTACCGGTCCGGAAATACTTTCTGTCCGCGAGACAGCCCTGAAATTCGGAGAGCTAATGAATAAAAAACCTGTCTTCACAGGCAGGGAGGCCGACACTGCACTCCTAAGCAATGCAGGGGAGGCGTTAAGGTTGTTTGGGAAGCCACGGGTAACAGCAGACATGGTCATTGAATGGACAGCAGACTGGATACAGGAAGGCGGAAGACTCCTCGGCAAGCCAACTCATTTCGAGGTCAGAGACGGGAAATATTAACACTACAAATGAAATGGGTCAAAATACAATTCCTGATGAGATTCTGACTTCCCTGAGAAGGGGAGTGGTTATCCCTGCTCTTCCTCTTGCGCTTGACATCAGGCGAAAATTCGATGAGAGGCGTCAGCGTGCACTGATCAGGTATTACCTTGATGCAGGAGCAGGGGGTCTTGCCGTTGCAGTCCATACCACTCAGTTTGCCATCCGTATGCCTGAAGTTGGTCTTTTTGAACCGCTGCTCGGGCTTGCCGGAGAAGAATTCGACAGGTTTACGGCAAAAACTGCTAAGCCGGTGATCCGGATTTCAGGCGTCATCGGAAAAACCACGCAGGCTGTCAGGGAGGCTGAGACAGCTCATAAATACGGATACGATGCCGTGCTCCTGAGTCTGGCTGCCTTCAGGGAAACTCCGAACAGCCTGATAATAGAGCACTGCAAAGCCATTGCGGAGATAATGCCTGTTGTTGGGTTTTACCTTCAGCCGGCAGTGGGTGGAAGAATACTGGATGTTGACTTCTGGAGGGAATTTGCCGGTATCGAAAATGTAGTTGCGGTTAAAATAGCTCCTTTCAACAGGTATAACACACTTGACGTTATAAGAGGCGTTATTGAATCGGGAAGGGCTGAAGAAATAGCCCTGTATACAGGTAATGATGATAATATTCTTGTCGACCTGCTCACAGAGTTTGAGATACCCCATGCCGGCAGGGTAATCAGGAAGAGGATCACGGGAGGACTCCTTGGCCACTGGGCGGTATGGACACGTAATGCTGTCAGCCTGCTCGCTGATATCCATGCGGGTAAGTTCTCCAATGACGTCAGGGGAGCCCTAACTCTTGCAGCCAGGATAACTGATTGCAATGCAGCTTTTTTTGATGCAGCCAATAATTTCAGGGGATGTATTGCCGGGATACATGAAGTATTGCGCAGGCAGGGACTGCTTGAAGGTGTGTGGACATTAGACAGGGATGAGGCATTGTCGCCAGGGCAGAAAGAAGAGATCGACAGGGTGTATCGGGCATATCCTGAAATGAACGACGACCTTTTTATAGCGGAGAATCTGAACAAATGGCTTGACTGAGTAAGTAAATATTTAAAGCATGAAGGGGGAAACATCTTTTCATATCCGTTCAATGAATATTCAAGACCTGTCTTCTGCAACTGAATTATCGGGACAGGAAGGCTGGAACCAGTCTGTTAAAGACTGGAGTTTCCTGCTCAGTAATTCTCTGAACAAATGTGCAGTTGTGGAATCAGACGGTAAGGTTGCCGGAACGGCCACCGCCTTAAATTATGATAACAGGGTGGCATGGATAGGCATGGTCTTGATAAATAAGGAATTAAGAGGCCAGGGAGCAGGAAGACTTGTCTTTGACCATATTCTCGGTAAGCTTCATGATGTGGAATCCATAAAGCTCGATGCCAGTAAGGCAGGTTATCCCATGTATCGCAGGTCTGGATTTGAAGATGAGACTGAAATTTACAGGATGGCAAACGCTTCATTTGATAAAAGCGTAATAAGGGAAACAGATAGCTGTATAGAAAGAATTACAAAAGAAGATATTCCCGGTGTAATTAATTTTGATAAAGCGATTTTTGGTGTCGATCGTACTTTTCTTCTGGAATATTTGTTTAACAGCTATTCCGGAAAATGTTTCCTGCTGAGAAGGGAAAATAAGATATGTGGATATATGCTCGGCCGTGACGGACTACGGTATAATTATATAGGTCCTGTTTTTGTCAGTAACACAGATGATGCCATACTCCTGATCTCTGAAGCTTTGAGATCATTGGATGGGAAAGCTGTTGCTCTCGACATTCTGGATGATAAGCGGGAACTTACAGGGTGGCTTCAGTCTGTTGGGTTTTCAATCCAGAGAAGTTTTGTAAGGATGTTTTTCAGAAGCAATAAGTACAAAGGCAGACAGGAACACCAGTACCTGATCGCAGGTCCCGAATTCGGATAGAGACATCTATGATCCCTGTGGTTTGGGTCTTGCCGGCAGAAAGGAGATTATAGCTGCTCCCGCTGCAGCAACACATATCAGTATTACGAATCCCACGGCATAACTTTTGGATGCTTCATTGTACAAAGCTCCCAGCAGCATCGGGAAAAGCGATTCTGCGATCCCGTCGGCTACAAGGATTATTCCCATGGTACGGCCAAGGACCTTTACCCCGAAAAGGTCTCCTGCCATAAGAGGGATGATCATATAATCGCCTCCGAGCCCTATTCCGAAGAT
>JAFGXX010000084.1 GCA_016936435.1 Bacteroidales bacterium | reverse complement strand
TGTTCCAGATGGCACAGGAGAACCTGTCTCCCCTTCTTAAGGATGATATCAACAGGCAGTTAAGGGAAATGAGATCTAACCTGACCGTTTATCAGTACCAGAGGCAGATGATTATGGAACGGATGGACACTGTAGTAAGGGATACGGAAATGGAAGAGTATTACAATACAAACAGTAATAGTTTTATTCTCGGATATAACATTGTCAAAGCCCTGCTGATAAAACTGCCTTTCGAGACTCCCAACCTATGGAGGATAAGGTCGCTGGCGCGTTCCAACGATCAAAAAGCACTGCAGCAACTCGATTCATTATGTTACCAGTTTGCTGAAATATTTAACGATTTCAATGAAAAATGGGTGCCTCTCGACAGGATCTCGGTCGAGCTTCCTCAGGAGATCAGTAACGAAGAATATTTCCTGAGAAGAACTTCTTACTATGAATATACCGATTCCATCGACATATATCTCCTTAAAATAAGAGACTACAGACTAAGATCCACTCCTGCTCCGTTCGATTATGTTAAGGAAGATATAAAAAGAATAATACTGAATAACAGGAGACTTGAGTTCATCAGGAACCTGGAGACAGGTATCTACAATGACGGAATACAAGAAAATAAACTCACAATATATAACAACTGGTAAAGAATGAAACAAGGTTTTAGATTTTTTCTGACTATTGCGGCAATACTGATACTATGGACAGCTAATGTCAGAAGTCAGGTACTTGTGGAAGCAGTGGCGGCAAATGTCGGAAATGAGGTGGTATTTTTATCGGATATTGAAAATATGGTTTCTGATGCCAGGCGCAGCGGTAACCGTCTTCCTCCTGATGATCTCCGTTGTGAAGTGCTTCAGCAGATACTTATCTCGAAATTATTCCTCGATCAGGCAAGAATTGACAGTATTATTGTTACCGATGCCGATATAGAAGGTGAACTTAATGTGAGACTTAATGAGGCTATACGTAGTGCCGGCAGCGAGGAAGCTCTAATCAGCTATTTTGGAAAAAGTCTGACAGAAATAAGGCAGGATATCAGAAAGGTGCTGATTGAGCAGGCGACGGTAATGGAAGTCCAGAGAAGCCTGGGTCAAAACATAAAGATAACCCCAAATGAACTGAGGAGATACTATTCATCTATCAACAAAGACAGTCTGCCGGTGATACCGCAGAAAGTTGAACTGAGCGTCATTCAGCTCGACCCGCCCCAGAACGAAGAGAACAGGGCTGAGGCAAGGCAGAGGCTTCTCGATCTGCGAAGCCAGATACTTGAGGGAAGAAGCTTCAATGTACTTGCGATAATGTACTCTGAAGACCCTGGTTCTGCTACCAACGGAGGAGAACTGGGCTTCATGATGAGAGGAGAGCTTGAAAAACCATATGCCGACGCAGCTTTCAGCCTGACAAAGAACACCGTATCAAGAATCGTTGAATCGAGGTACGGATTTCACATAATACAACTCATTGACCGTAACGGAGACCTTGTCAACACCCGCCACATCCTCATTAAACCAAAGGTTAAACCCGAACAGGCGGCAATCGCCCTTGCCAGACTCGACAGCATCTCCGACCTTGTGAGAAAAGACAGTATGACATTTGCAACTGCAGCTATCAGGTTCTCAACCCATAAGGAAAGCCGTATCAACGGGGGCAAACTGGTAAGTACCAATCCGTCTGACAGAACCACATGGTTCACCCTCGAAGAGCTTAACCCCGAAATGTACGTAAAAGTACGCGACCTTAAGTTAGGCGAGATATCGGAACCTTTCCGAACCACCGACGAGAACGGTAATACTGTCTTCAGGGTGGTAAGGCTTGACAATGAGATAGCTGCTCACAGAGCTAACCTTAAAGATGATTATCAGACACTGCATTCTGCTGCAATGATGAAGAAACAAACAAAGACCTATGATGACTGGGTCCAGAAAAAGATCGCAATAACTTATATCAGGATCAGCGACGAATTCAAATCATGTCCGTTTCTCAAAAGAGGATGGTTAAAGTAAAGCCCTGCATCAGGATAATCTGCTTTTCTGTCAGGAATTATTTCCTTATTTCAGCTTTTTTTATCATCATCGGGGCCGATATCAATGCACAGGACCCGGGGGCAGGAAATCCTGCAAGAAGAAGGATAGACCTCAACTATGCCGACGACGGTTACATTATGAGAGACAAGCTGACGGGGAAAGACTGGCAGAGACTTATTGGGAATGTAGACCTGAGTCATGGAGAAATAAACATGAAGTGCGACAGCGCACACCTGTTCCCCGACAGGAACCAGGTGACCGCTTTCAGTAATATCCATATTGAACAGGGCGACACTCTCGATATTTACGGCGATCACCTTGAATATGACGGAGCCACCTCGGTTGCCATCCTTACCGGAAATGTGGAGCTTGTTGACAAAGAAACCCATCTGTATACTGATATTGTTACTTATAATGTTAATAATGAAGTTGCAAGCTATACAGACGGAGGCAGGATCATTAACGGAGACAATACACTTTCGAGCATAACAGGGATATATTACGTGGCACAAACCCTTTTTCATTTCAAGGACAGTGTAAGAATAGTGAATCCCGATTATATCATGACTGCCGATACGATGGACTATAATACGGAGACTGAAACGGCATTTTTCGAAGGTCCGACTGAGATGACGGGAGACAGTATATATCTCTATTGTGAAAGAGGCTGGTATGATACCAAAAATAAGGAAACCAGGATATGGAAGAACTCCCTGATAGATAACAAAAAACAGATTATAAAAGGAGATTCGCTGTACTACAACGACAGTACGAATTACGGGCAGGCGTTCAGAAATATATCTATCGCCGATACGGGAAACCATATTATTGTAAAAGGCGACTATGCATGGTATTATAAAAACCCGGAAAGATTCCTGGTTACCGACAGTGCCATGTTCATTCAGTTTAACCGCAATGATTCACTTTTCCTGCACGCCGACACCATCAAATCTGTAACACTCTATGACACTTCAGGTACCGGATACAGGCTGATGAGGGCTTTTTACGGATGCAGGATATTCAGCCGTGATCTCCAGGCCAAATGCGATTCTCTTGCTTATTCGTTTCAGGATTCTGTGATAAGAATGTATAACGAACCGGTAATATGGTCGGAGGAAAACCAGCTTACCTCCGATTCGATGGCAGTATTTACAAAAAACCGTCAGGCAGAACGGATGGAGTTGTATAATTCGGCTTTCGTGGTAAGCCAGGTTGACATCCTTAGATATAATCAGCTCAAGGGAAGGAACCTGACCGGATTTTTCAAAGACAATGAACTTTATAAAATCAACATCGAAGGTAACGGGGAATCCATTTATTATCTTATCGACGGAGAGGATATCATTGGGAAAAATACCACCACCTGTGCCCGGATTGAGATATATGTGAAAGACGGGAAAATAAGGGAAATATACGAATATCAAAGCCCTGAGGGCGTCATCGATCCTCCCACAGCTTCACCTGCCGGCAATCAGACGCTGCCCGGTTTCAGCTGGCAGGATGCAATAAGACCTAAAAAGGTTTCAGATATTTTTATAAGACAGGAAACTGAAATAGACCCTGAACAATAAGCAGCCCTGAAGCTTTATTTTTTTTATTAATTACACGTAAATAAAAAAGGGGCCTCTGCCCCTTCACTCAATATTCATCTTCATTAAAGAAGAAATCATCCTTACTTGGATAGTCGGGCCAGATATCTTCAATGCTTTCATAGATATCACCCTCATCTTCAATTTCCTGGAGGTTTTCAATAACTTCCATCGGAGCACCTGACCTTATTGCGAAGTCGATAAGTTCATCCTTGGTAGCAGGCCACGGAGCATCCTCCAGTTTCGATGCAAGTTCAAGGGTCCAGTACATATCTAACCTTTATGTTTTGTTTTAAAATAAGGTTTGCAAATATATACAATATTTAATTTAAATAACAATCAGTGAAAAAAAAACAGACAACTCATAAAGGCCACCTAACATCCTCATTATCAAGCTCTGAGCCCATGGCCCTTGATAATGTGAAAAGATAATCTGACAGGCGGTTCAGGAATTTCAATATGTTATCCGGGATTTTTTGTTCCTGGTGAAGTCTCAACACTGACCTCTCGGCTCTACGGCATACACATCTTGCTATATGACAATATGATACCTCCATATTTCCTCCGGGAAGTATGAAACCTTTCAATGGAGTCAATGGTTCTTCCATTTTGTCAATTTCATTTTCCAGACGTATGCAGTTATCCTTATCCGGACTTACCCTGAGTGGTTTTTCGTTAGCCGGATCCGTTGCCAGCAGGGCTGCACATATCATCAGCTGATCCTGGATATATATCAGAATGCTGCTCCGCTTGAAATTCACCGGGCAGCTCCTGAGAAGTCCTGTCCATGCTATCAGCTCATCGACAGAACCATAGGCTTCAACACGGGGGTGTATCTTCGGGACTCTGCTTCCTCCTACCAGTGAAGTAGTCCCGTCATCGCCGGTACGTGTATAAATTTTCATTGCCGTCAAAATAGTTTAACAGCTTACAAGATATGGATAAAAGAACTAAAATCAGGCAGGTTTATATTTTTCGTTGGGGACGTCGGCAGCAACCTCACCGTCGAATAACCTTATTATCCGTGCAGCGTGGCGAGCAATATCTTCCTCGTGAGTAACGAGTATTACCGTGTTACCATTTTTATGAATTTCATCAAGAAGTCCCATTATATCGATAGATGTCTTGCTGTCGAGGTTTCCTGTTGGTTCGTCAGCCAGAATTATTGATGGTTTATTCACCAGCGCCCTGGCAATGGCAACACGCTGTCTTTGTCCGCCGGAGAGCTCATTGGGTTTGTGGGTCATCCTGTCGGCCAGTCCTACCTGTTCGAGAGTCGATATAGCCATCTCTTCCCTTTCAACTTTAGGTATACCTGCATAGATAAGGGGAAGAGTAACATTCTCCAGAGCTGTGTACCTGGGAAGAAGGTTAAAGGTCTGAAATACAAAACCAATTTCCTTATTTCTGATCTCGGCAAGGAAGTCATCCTCCATTTTGCTGACATCGGTACCGTTAAGTATATATGTTCCGCTGGTGGGCGTATCAAGGCATCCGACGAGGTTCATCAAAGTTGATTTCCCTGATCCTGATGGTCCCATAATAGCAACATATTCATTCTTTCTTATATCCAAAGAAACGGAGCGTAAAGCTCTCACTATTACTGTTCCAACCTGATAATTCTTTACAATGTTTTGTATCTCAATAACTTTGTTCATAACCTGTGAAATTTGAATTGTCGAAATTAGATTAATTTAATTAAATAAGGAATTTATAAATCTTAATTTTTGTTAATACCTGATTATGTAGTCAGTATGGCTCATCCCCTCTCTGAAGAATACGATTCCCATCCTGAAGATGTCAACCGTGATGCTTACTCTCTGATGGTCTTTTATGATCTTCCAGGCTTCTTCCATTTCCCGTGAACTGTGAATGTCGTCGATGATGATCACGGTTTGAGGCGTTGAAATTTCAGCCATCGTCACAAAATATTTCAGCAGTGGTTCTTTCCTGTGGTTTCCGTCGATAAATACCAGTCCAAGGTTAACATTTTGTGTTATAAAATCAAGTGATTCATCAAAAGGACCTTTAAGAAGTTTAATATTTTTAAATCCTGAAAGGTTAAAATTTTCCAGGGCTATTTCAGATGTCTGAGGGCATCCTTCCATAGTATAAACCACGCTGCCGGCATCTCCCGATGCAAGGTAGAGTGTGCTGATACCCAGCGACGTTCCGAACTCAACTATGGCCGGTTTTCCGAACTCCCCGGCCATGGAGGCAAGCAGGATCCCGTATTTCCGGGGCACTGAGGAAAATTCTGCTATATCTGACACTTTTCTTTTGCTACTTTTCATTTTTAAAGATCCTGCTCCCAGATCCAGAACATCGATTGTTCTGGTGTCGGCCAGGTTCTTCTTCCTTATCTGTTCAATTGTTAAGACAACCTCAGCGCCTGTTTTATTCCTGAAGACGCTGGTCACAAGTCTGAAAACAAAAGGGCTGTGTATCCCGTGACCTTTCCCATGACGGGAAAAAATCAGGTATCTCATTAATTTCAGGGCCACATCAAAGGTCATCACAGTGTGATAATTAATTAGGCAGGGAACGCAAAAATAACTATTTTCGGTAATCAGTTTTTTGAATCGGCTGATAAATTATGATTGATTTTCTCGACACCGACATTAAATTTCTTCAGGGCGTGGGACCTAAAAGAGCCGAGCTCCTGAACAGTGAGCTGAACATTTTCACTTACAGGGATCTTCTTTTTTATTTCCCCTACAAATACGTCGACAGGACCAGATTTTACACTATAGCGGAACTGGATCCGGATCTTCCTTTTGTTCAGATAAAGGGGACAATAACGGGATATGCTACAGAAGGCAGGGGCGCAGGGAAAAGACTCACGGCTGAATTCCGCGACGGGTCGGGATCGCTCAAACTTGTGTGGTTCAGGGGTGTAAAGTGGATTATGCAGAATTATCCGCCGGGACCGACATATATTGTATTCGGGAAACCAGGGATATTCAACGGAATGATAAACATCATTCACCCTGAGATAGAGGCTTCAGACCGTGTTGCGGAGAGGATGAGTTCGGCACTTCAGGCCCAGTACAGCACCACCGAAAAACTGCGTAACAATTTCCTGACTTCAAAGGCAATCGGAAAGCTCGTTGGCACGCTTCTCAAGCAGATGACCTTCAGGCTTCCCGAATCATTACCTGATTATATCGTCAGCAGATACAAGCTGATGGATCTGAACAATGCCATGCACAAGATCCATTTTCCCTCCACTCCGGGTGAACTTGAGCAGGCCAGGTACAGGCTGAAGTTCGAAGAGCTTTTTTACATCCAGCTAAACCTGCTCCGCTTCAGAAATAACAGACGATCTAAAAACAAAGGTTTTGTATTCGCGAAGGTGGGCGAAAAATTCAATAATTTCTATCATAACAACCTGCCCTTTAGTCTTACGGAAGCTCAAAAGAAGGTGATGAAAGAAATCCGCCGCGATCTGGGCTCGGGGATACAGATGAACCGCCTTCTGCAGGGAGATGTGGGAAGCGGCAAGACCCTGGTGGCGCTGATGAGCATGCTGATTGCAATAGACAACGGTTATCAGGCATGTATAATGGCTCCGACAGAAATACTTGCTGCACAGCACTATCAAACAATTTCAGGTATGCTCCATGGCATAGATATAAAAGTTAGACTGCTGACGGGTTCATCCAAAAGATCGCTGAGGAAAGAGATAACAGAATCACTTCTCGACAGGTCGCTGAATATACTTATCGGGACACATGCACTCATCGAAGAAAATGTAAAATTCGACAATCTGGGCCTGGTGATAATAGATGAACAGCATCGTTTCGGAGTGGAACAAAGAGCCCGGTTGTGGAATAAGAACCTTCATACGCCCCATGTACTTGTGATGACGGCCACTCCTATACCGAGGACTCTGGCCATGACACTTTACGGCGACCTTGATGTATCTGTCATCGACGAACTTCCTCCGGGGCGCGTTCCCGTGAAAACCATGCACTTCTTCGATCACGATAGAAACAGTGTGTTTGGTTTCCTTCGAAGTCGTATTGAGGAAGGAAGGCAGATCTTCATCGTTTATCCTCTAATTACGGGATCGGAAAAAATGGATTACAAAGACCTTGAAGACGGCTGGGACAATATCTCAAGGGTCTTCCCTCCCCCACGCTACTGCATAAGCGTTGTCCACGGTAAAATGACGCCATCTGTCAAAGAATCCTCCATGAAACTTTTCAGGGAAGGCAAAGCTCATATCCTCATAGCAACAACAGTTATCGAAGTTGGTGTTGATATTCCCAATGCAACGGTTATGGTTATTGAGAGTGCCGAGAGATTCGGACTTTCACAACTTCACCAGCTCCGGGGACGGGTTGGTAGAGGCGCCGAACAATCTTACTGTATACTAATGACTTCCGGTAAACTGTCAAAAGAAGCAGCTTTACGCATTGAGGTGATGGTAAGGACAGGAGATGGTTTTGAGATAGCGGAAACCGACCTTCAAATCAGAGGCCCGGGCGACATTGAAGGAACCATGCAGAGCGGAATACCATTCGATCTGAAGATATCTGACCTTGGCCGCGACGGGCAACTAATTGAATATGTCAGAAATATAGCTGAAGAAATACTTAATGACGACCCTGCACTGGAAAATAGCGGGAATCATGTTCTGGCAACCGGACTGAAGAAACTTTTCAGTAAACGTCAGTCATGGAGCGATATAAGTTGAAATTATCAATTTAAAATGAAGATAAATTACAATCCCAGCGTAAAACCTGACAAAAGGCAGGCAAACTTTCAGTAGTAATTTTATTTTTGCGTTTTTATTTTTCAGGATCAGATAATGTCAGACAGAGAGAGAGAAGAATGCATTGAACATGATGGAATAGTGAAGACGTCAGGCATTAATTCGGTAACTGTAAGCATATTACCTTCATCGGCATGTTCAGGCTGTCACGCAGCAGGATCATGCAATCTTTCGGGAAAAGTTGAGAAAATAATAGAT
Organism: Bacteroidales bacterium; assembly: GCA_016936435.1. GTDB lineage: Bacteria > Bacteroidota > Bacteroidia > Bacteroidales > VadinHA17 > LD21. The sequence goes on along the minus strand of JAFGXX010000084.1, from coordinate 1,085 downwards.
GTTGAAGGATCGTATGACCTCCCGCCGGGCCGGAAAGTTACTCTCATCATGAAGCAGTCGGCAGGATATGCCGCCGTAATGCTGGGTTATTTTTTACCCTTCCTTATCCTTCTGTCAGTACTGATGATAATGCTCGCTTTATCTGTCCCGGAACTTTACGCAGGTTTGATATCCATATTCTCACTTATCCCCTATTATATCCTGCTCTGGTTTTCAAGAAAAAAGATCGGTAAAAAATTCACCTTTACTATAAAAAGCTGATTGATGAGTTCGACAATAATAATAACGGTTGTATGCCTTAGCCTGCTTGCCCTGCTGGCTGCAATCATACTTTATTTCATTGCAGAGAAGTTCAAAGTGTATGAAGATCCGCGGATTGATGAGGTTCAGGCTGTGCTTCCAGCTGCAAATTGCGGTGGATGCGGCTTTGCAGGCTGCAGAAATTTTGCTGAAGCTCTTGTGAAAGCCGAGACCTTCGAAGGTCTTAATTGTCCGGTAGGAGGAGCTGAAGTAATGGAACAGGCTGCAAAGATACTGGGGAGGGAAGCTCCTGCCGTCGAACCGCTGGTGGCAGTCCTTCTGTGCAATGGCACACCTGAGTTCAGACCTCATACCTCAGTCTACGACGGTGTCTCCGACTGCAGAATTGCCAACAGCCTGTACATGGGTGAGACGGATTGCAGCTATGGCTGCCTGGGTTACGGAGACTGCGTTCGTGCATGCACATTCGATGCCATTCACATGAATCCTGTCACCGGTCTGCCTGAGATCGCTGACGATAAATGTACTTCGTGCGGAGCATGTGTAAAAGCCTGTCCGAGAAACCTGATAGAACTGAGGAAAAAGGCAAAAAAAGACCGGAAGATATATGTTGCATGTTCAAACTGCGATAAGGGAGGACCGGCAAGAAGAGCCTGCAAAGTTGCCTGTATAGGATGCGGGAAATGTGTTAAAGTGTGCCAGTTCGACGCAATAAGGCTTGAAAACAACCTTGCCTATATTGACGCATTCAAATGCACTTTCTGCCGAAAATGTGTCTCCGAATGTCCTACCGGCTCTATCCTCGAAATAAACTTCCCGCCCAG
>JAFGXX010000011.1 GCA_016936435.1 Bacteroidales bacterium | reverse complement strand
TGCAAGTGTCGATTTTCCTGAACCCGACAGGCCCGTAAGCCATACCACCATCCCTTCCTGTTTCAATAACCTTCTTCTCATTAAATAATTGTCCGACTGCGACATATACTACGATTTCAGTTAACTGTCATTTCCTGATGCTTATCTTTCCTCTGTCATTTTAAGTTCTCCCCATATCATTTTGTCCAGATCGCACAGAGTTCACAGCTGTGCCCGCATAAGATAAAATTTACATTCGGGATATGATTAAAATTACTATTTTCATGACCGTTAATATGGTTCAGGAAATATTTCGTAATATTATCAATAAATAATAATTGGAATGAAAAAGGCACAGCTTATTTTGACTATTTCACTTATGCTTTCCACCATTCTGAATGCCCAGGACAAGAAATATGAGGCTACGTGGGAATCTATCGACAGCAGACCGGTACCGGAATGGTTTGAAGATGCAAAGTTTGGTATTTTTATTCACTGGGGATTATACTCTGTTCCATCTTTTAGTCCGACAGAGAGAGACGGTGTAGGTGTTTACCATCGCTATGCGGAATGGTACTGGAGAAGATGGAAGGAGGAATCGTCGGTACAGCACTTCTTTACCGGTTTCCACAACAGGGTTTATGGCGAAAATTTCAAATATCAGGATTTCGTTTCACTGTTCAAAGCCGAGATGTTCAATCCCGACGACTGGGCAGAGTGCTTCAGAAAAGCCGGAGCAAAATATGTCGTTCTGACATCAAAGCATCATGAGGGATTCACACTGTGGCCTTCGCAATATTCGTGGAACTGGAATGCCGTTGAAGCCGGCCCTCACCGTGATCTTCTTGGTGATCTCTCAAAAGCTGTAAAGGAAAAGGGTCTGAAAATGGGATATTATTATTCCCTTCTGGAATGGTACCATCCTCTCTATAAAAAAGAGACCATCAACCAGTACGTCGACCAGCACATGCTGCCACAGATGAAAGAGCTTGTTTCAGCCTACAGCCCGGATATAGTATGGACCGATGGGGAATGGGATTACACATCAGATATCCTTAAAAGCACAATTTTCCTCCAGTGGCTTTATAATGAATCACCTGTAAAGGAGACAGTCGTGATAAACGACAGGTGGGGAAAAGAAACAAGGAGCGTCCATGGAGGATATTATACCACTGAATATGATCTGGTACATAGTGGAAGCTCCGATAATATGAAATTCGAAAAACCCTGGGAAGAATGCCGCGGGATGGCAGGGTCGTTTGGATATAACCGCAATGAGCTTCTTGAGGATTACTCAACATCTGAAGAACTGGTCCATATACTGATCAACAAAGTGGCCAGGGGAGGGAATCTTCTTCTCAACATCGGACCGACAGCCGATGGCCGTATACCGGAAATAATGCAACAGAGATTGTACGATATCGGATCATGGCTCAGCATAAACGGTGAAGCAATTTACGGAAGCAGGAAATGGGATGATGCACCGCCGGTGACACCCGAAACAACACAGTATTTTACGACTAAAGGTGACGATCTTTATCTCATTGTAACAAAATGGCAGGACAGTCCTCTTGAAATAAAGGGGATATCAAGACCTTCTTCAGTGATGATGCCCGGTTATGAAGGCAGAATAAAATTTTCATATTCTGGGAGGACAATGAAGATCTTCCCTCCGGCGCTTACACCCTCGAGTAATCCCTGCAGCTACGCATGGGTATTTAAAATTACAGGTGCCCTGAAATGAATCCGCACAAAAACTATAGAAAAGAGTTGTAATTCACAAATAATCAGATTTAAGTACATGAAAACCGTTGTTCTGGGCACCTTTCTTATTTTCTTCTGCTCATTATTTAATACAGGACTTTCACAGCCTGTACAGGGTCAGGGATCCGACAACCTGCTTCAGCAAAACCGCAAACCCATGAGGATGAGCGGATCGAAATTCTATATTGAAGACAGGCTCCTTTCCAAAACCGAAGCTCTTGAACTGCTCAGCATCTCCCCGGATCTGATAAAATCGTACGAAAAAGGCAGTTCACTGAAACGGACAGGCACTTTTCTGCTCGTCGGAGGTATAGTGGTAATCTCGGGCGGTATCCCCGTGGCAATCTGGGGCGGGGTAACAAGTCCGACATACGAATTCCTGGGAACAACAAGGATTGACTATAACGGATTATATTATGCCGGTCTCGCAATAGCAGCCGTTGGAGAACTCATGATCGACGGAGCGATAGTATGTAAGATCGTGGGAAAATCTCAGCTGAGAAAGACGGTGGCCAACTATAACCAGATACTGAAACAAACCGGATCACGCAACGGAGAGTTCGAATATCAGCTCGGATTGCTTGATAACGGTATGTTTGGGCTGAAGCTCACTTTCTGATCAGCTTATTTATGAAAAATCATTATCTTTTGCGGCTCAAAACAGAGCAGGCATTGCTATTCAATGTCCGTCAGACAGTAACGTTAAAAGGTAAATTGGCATGACCATAAGTATTGTGAAAAAAATAACACTGATTTTATCTTTCTTATTTCTTGCATTTTCATCAAAGGCGCAGGATGAAAACTTCAGGCTGGCAGTGGTCAACCTGCAGCAGACAGATGTTAACAGGATCGAATTCGATGTTTACCTTCTCGACACTGATGCCGGCACACCCTTTGAGCTTGCAAGCTGTCAGCTCGGATTCCTGTTAAACTCTTCAATATACTCTGGCGGCACTCTCTCCGCGGCAATAGATAATGCCGGGTCAGGCCTGAATAGTTCACAGACTTTCACTGCATCGCCCAGCGTTGCATCTTCGGTTCCGGGTTACTCGGGTCTGACGCTGATCAGGCTGGCAGGAAGGACACCCCCGTCTGCCGGAAACGGTACTATTATTTCCACCTCAGGCAACGGAACCTTTTTCACCCATTTTATCCTGACAGGTTCGAAAAGTTTCATTTCAAATACCACACCCGATTTAACCTTCACCTCGAATTCGGTTCTGACTCCATTATATGCTACCAGGGTGCACGAATATATCAACGGAGAAAACACTCCCCTCACAGTTACTCCGGGTGTCAATGCAATCGTCTACGGAAATCCTGTACTAAATGCAGGTGTTGGTATTGAAGATAATCAGGAGAAAGACCCTTTCCGCCTTTTCCCCATACCCTTCGGCAGTGAGCTTAACATAGAAGCAGTAAATAATTCCGGTATCATTGGTTACGAGCTTGTCAGCTCAACAGGGAAAGTAACTGAACAGGGAACTTTTTC
>JAFGXX010000083.1 GCA_016936435.1 Bacteroidales bacterium | reverse complement strand
TGTCAGTTATTGTGGTACTGGCAAAACCACCTGCCACGATGTCGTTGAAATATCCCCCGGATTCTTTATCTGAGTTCCAGGCATAGTAACTTATCCTGGCATTACCGTATTTGTAGTCAATGTCTCTCGGGACTATGAAGGAGAAACTGAAACGGCCCCCTGCAGTCTTTGTTTTTCCGTTGAAAATTATGTTGTTATGAAGGTCGAACTTCATCGTTGTACCTCCGTCATTGGCCAGTGTGGTTACCCGTGATGCCTTATCATATACCGTTGCGACCAGTGTCCCGTTGAAATCGCCTGCCTCGTTACCATTGTTTTCCTCTATATGCCCCGATATTGTTATTTTTGCAAGTGCTTTCAGACTGTCGCTTCCTTCGGTGACAGACACGTTGTTAACCGAATCGGTTACTATTTTTCCATGCCAGGGGTAAGCAAGTCGTACAGCGGGATCGCCGAGAAGGGAAAAATTCCTTTTATTGGGTCCGCTTCCCGAGTTGTTCTTTGCTATCCTGATGATATCGCCGAGCCTCAGCGGTTCTCCTCCGGCATCAACGTCGAAGGCAGCATCATAGATGTTCCTGTTAAGGAAATAGTTGGGTGCCGAGTAGACGATCCTGGTGGTGGACATCAGGGCAATGGCGCCTCCGTCAGAATTAAGCAGCGCCAGCTCTCCGGCCGATGTCTTGCCTGTCATATCACCGGTGATGATATTTTTTTCCATGTCGTCGAATCTGCTGAACTCGCAGGTGGCGGTGATAAAAAGCGGCATTCTTGAACCATTCTTCCAGTCGCGTATGTCGTCGGTTTTCATTACTCTTTCGTGAGCGAGGCCTGTCTCACTTCCATGTCCGACATAATTAAAAATAAGACAGCCGTCGTTTATACGGTCATTTATCGCTTTAGCTGCTTCAGGATACGACTGCCCATTTGCCGAGGTTACCTGGCGGAAAGCATCGAGGTATATTTTATCGATGTTGAACAGGGGGACGCTGTCCTGCAGTAGGGTCGCAAGGCCCTCGGCGTCAAGCATATGAGCGTTACCGTCTTCGTCATCTGCACTAATGCATATAACATTTTTCCAGTCACCCTTATCGCCGTACAACAGGTAGTCCCTTATCTTCCTCACCAGGACACCTGCCTGCAGTGTGTCAGAAACAGGAAGTCTTCCAATGCCTATATCTTCTGTCCCTTCGGCTTCGCCTTCTCCGTCTTCGAGAAGGCCATAGAAATCGTCGGATGTAAAAGATGAAACGACTATGTTTGATATCTTCGACTGGTATGTAGGGATGAAGCAGGGATTCCGCGGTGGCGGGGTGCGGTTTTCATAAGAGCCGTCACCAAAAAGAAGCAGGTAACGAAGGGGCTTGTCCGTTCCTTTTTGCCTTAGATACTTAAACCTTATGAAATTCCTTATAGCCGAAATGTCGGTTATTCCTCCCGAGAATTCATTGTAAATCTCCCGGGGCGTTACTATCTGGGAAAGAAGTCCGCTGTTGCTGAAATGAATGGCTGCAAGCTTTTCGGCATGTTGCCTGAACAGGGGATGGGTCACAATGATCATATCCGTTGGCGCCGAGCCGTGGAGATCCTGGTTCGGAAGAGCTTCTGAAATGAATAAAGGGGAAGGGTGTTCAGCACCGGTGAAGAAAACGAACTTTCGCAGAGTGTCGGTTTCTGTAAGGAAGCTTATATTTTCGCCGTTTTTTTCGTAAATGATAACTCCGGGTACCGAGGGGTTTGTTACATCCCATATTACCGGATCGTGAGAAGGACTCCTGAAGCTGAATTCCGTGATCTGTCCTTCGGCAACCGATTTTGAATCGGAATAGAATTTCGTGTGACCGGTGTAAACATTTTCAATCCTTGCGTGCAGCTGAACAAAATCAAGCCAGCTCCTTGCTCCGGGTTCACCGTTATTAAAATATTTAAGCGTAAAAAGAGGTGATGAGGACAGGGGGTAGAAATATCCGGTCGAATCGGTTATCTGTGCATAGGTCCCGGTATAGTTAAGCATGTTTACGTTCTGAACCTGAATGCTTTTCTGAAGTGTGGCACCTTCATTAAGCCTGAAAAGGGATGTTAGCGGTGAACGTGCAAGTACCCTTATTCTGTAGCTTATCTTACTGCCTGCAGCAAGACCTGTAAATCCGGGGTCGAGTTCCACTCCTGTTATCTGTGATACAGGTTCGTACCATTCCCTGCCCGATTTTATCAGGTTCTCACTGTTCATATCCCTGGCAAAGAGTGCATCTGACTCTGACGACAGGAAGGAGGGTGATCCTGTCGGCGCTTCACAGGGAGTAAGGGTCAGATCCTGACCCTTCCCCGATGTTATAAAGTAAAAGGCAGTATCGGAATAATCATGTTTTTTAAAGATATATTCGTGTGTATATGGATCATATGTCCATCTGTCGGTTCCCTGTCCGAAGAAAAGCAAATAATCGCCGGTGTTGAAGATGCCATCGCTGCCTGTTTCCTTATGTATGGCTATCTGACTAAGGTCATCGGGTGCGGTCCCGTCGTTATAGAAGGAAAGCTGTCCGTTGTTGCAGGCGAATATCTCGGGGTCGGAAGGGTTTTCGAGGCCTTTTTCGAGCAGGGTGGAATAGTCGATACGGTATATTCCGTCATGCAGCACAGCTATCCTGAACCATTTGCCCTCCGACAGCACCGACGATGTAGCTGCCGTTTCCCCTTCAGTCTGAGCTTCAAGGCATAAAACAGAAGAAAAGATCAGAAATGCCGATATTTGTAAGAATCTTGACATCTTTACGGGCAAAGATAGAAATGAGTTTCAGTTTGTGAGTTAAATCCGTCTGTTTGTGATAGCGACCGGTTCTAAAAAAATAATAACGGTGTCGCTACGTTGATATTGCAAGGTTTTATGATGAAAAGGTATCTGACACTGGTTTTTACGGCAATACTGCTTCTTTCCCCGACAGCTTATGGTCAGGAGGGTTTCAGTTATCAACTCACGATGATTGGCAATCCTGCTCTGACGGGAAGTGCGGGTAACGGAATGCTGAGGATGTCGTATATGAATCATTACCCTGGTAATGGCTATAACCTGCATTCTGTTTTCGTTTCCTGCGATGGATTTTTTCCTGTCCTCCACGGAGGTGCCGGTTTTTATATCTCCGATGAATATCCGGGTGGCATCATAACAAATCTCAAAGGTGGTTTTTCCTATAGTTATTTTCTGAGAGCTTCCCAGGACCTCTATATTAATGCAGGTTTGTCGGCTTCTTTTTATCACAGGGGATATAATTTCAGTGGAGCACTGCTTCCCGATCAGATCGATCCTCTTCTGGGAGGCATATACCCGTCGTCAGAAGTACTGGCGGCAGAAGGCCGTACAGTCTTCGATCTTACAAGTGGTTTCCTTGTTATTTACAGGGGTTTTTCAGGAGGCTTCTCCGTTAAACACCTTACGCAGCCCGATCCGTCGAACCATGACGATGCCGGTACTTCGCTGGCAAGAACATTACTGGTACATGCTTCGCTGGAAGTTAGTACAAGAGGAAAATTGAGGTTCTATCCGGCTATGATGGCTGAAACGGGTGATGATATTTTCTCTGCAGGTGCCGGCGTGTCGGCAAAAAGGGAAAATTTTTCCATCGATGCCTTCGTTCTCGGCGGAGGAGACAGAAACATCGATCTGCAGACCGGATTTTCGTTTTCGGCGGCAAACATTAAGTTGTTTTACAGTTACAGATTTAATATATTTTCCGGTGAAACGCTGATGCCTTTTTCGCTTCTGCATCATACAGGGCTGGTATTCAGTTTATACAATGTTGATAAAAGAAAAATAATCAAAACAATAAATTTCCCCGATTTGTAGTTATATTTGGTGATCGAATGGAGTTGGGATTTTTAAAATTTATTATATTTGAATATTCTAATAGCTATAAATAATTGGAGTTATGTGTAAATTCAGGACTTTAGCGGTGGTATTTTTAGCTTCACTTATTCTTGGATCATGCAGTCTTTTCAGGAAAGGTGATCAGGATGTCTCTCCTACAACAGGGTGGGCCTACAACGACCCTGACAACGGAGGTTTTGAAGTGGCTGTCGGAGCTGAGCAGATGACCGGACCGGGTCTGGTTCTGATAGAAGGAGGCAGGTTTACCATGGGGCAGGTTGCACAGGATGTCCTTTTCGAATGGAATAACAAGCCAAGAACCGTTACGGTATCCTCATTCTATATGGATGAAACCGAGATCACCAATATCGATTACCGTGAATATCTGTTCTGGCTGCGCCGCGTTTATGTCGATTACCCTGAGGTTCACAGAAGAGCCCTCCCTGACACACTGGTATGGAGAAGCCCCATGGGTTTCAACGATCCCTATGTGCAATACTATTTCCGTCACCCCTCATACAATAATTACCCCGTGGTGGGTGTCAGCTGGGTTCAGGCTAATGATTACTGCCTGTGGCGGAGCGACAGGGTGAACGAACAGCTGCTCATCGACGAAGGAGAGCTTCTTCCCAATCCCAATCAGGTAAACCAGGATAACTTCAATACCGAAGCCTACCTTGCTGGTCAGTATGAAGGTGTTACAAATAAGCTGAGGGAAAGTCTTAACCCAAATCAGACTGAAAGAAGGACAAATTTTGAAGACGGGATACTCCTTCCCAATTACCGTCTGCCCACAGAGGCAGAATGGGAATTTGCAGCCTATGCACTCAGGGGAACCACCTTCGAGGAACGTATTTATGAAAGAAGAATATATCCATGGGACGGCCATAACGTAAGAAATGCCGAACCCAGGCACCGCGGTGAGATGATGGCAAATTTTGTAAGAGGCCGCGGCGATATGATGGGCGTAGCAGGAAGTCTTAATGATAACGCAAGCATTACCAGCGAAGTAAGATCATACTGGCCGAACGACTACGGGCTTTATTGTATGGCAGGAAATGTAAGCGAATGGGTTCAGGATGTATACCGTCCTCTTACTTTTGATGATGTTGATGAGTTCAACCCTTTCAGAGGCAATGTATTCACCGACCTGCGCCGTGATGCCAACGGCAGGGTGGTGACAAAAAGCAACCTGGGAAGACTTTATGTTGATACCGTGAAGGCAGCCGATGTATCAGACAGATACAATTACCAGAAAGGCGATTACAGGAATTATCGTGACGGAGATCAGAAATCTTCCATTCTCAACGCCGAGTGGGCCACAGAAGATGATCCCGACAACATAAAAGGATCATCACGTATGTATTACCAGGGTGGAGGCGGAGAAAATGTGAGCACTGCCGATTTTGTCACACTGATAAACGATAAAGCCAGGGTGTATAAGGGTGGATCATGGAAGGACAGAGCCTACTGGCTCAACCCTTCAACACGGAGATTCCTCGATCAGGATGAGTCAAGAGACGATATAGGATTCCGCTGTGCAATGATCAGAGTGGGAAGTCCTGCAGGATTCTGAGAGCAAACAAAAGGGAAATATACGGGGCTGTCTCAAAACCCTTTATTTTACCCCCTGCCCCCTGAAGGGGGGGTCTGAAAACAGATCATAAAATTTCCCGGAAGGGAGATTCAGGGGTAAATGAAGAGATGAGTTTTGAGACAGCCTCTTTTATATACAATAAGGTAATTCATTCAATAACAAGAGTGCTCAGTCATGAAAACGGAACAGCTTTACAGCCTCTTCAGGGAATCAACAGGTGTATCTACCGATTCGAGAAAAGTAAAAAAAGGTGAGATATTCTTCGCTCTCTGGGGTGAGAAATATAACGGAAACACATATGCAGCCAGTGCCCTGGCCAAAGGAGCCTCGTGGGCAGTGATCGACGACCCGGCATTTGAAACGGAAAAAACAATTCTTGTCGATGACACTCTCTTCGAACTTCAGGCTCTCGCCTCTCATCACCGGAAAGAGATGAAAACAGAAGTGCTGGCAATTACAGGGACAAACGGTAAAACTACAACCAAAGAACTGATAGCGGCAATACTGAGCAGGAAATACCGGGTCCATTCAACACAGGGAAATCTTAATAATCATATCGGGGTACCTCTGACCATACTTTCAGCTCCCAGGGGAACAGAAATGATGATAATCGAAATGGGCGCGAACCATGTGGGAGAAGTACGCACACTCTGCCTTATCGCCAAACCCGATTTCGGAATAATAACCAACATAAGTCCGGCCCATATTGAAGGCTTCGGCTCCTTCGAAGGAGTGGTAAAGGCAAAGACTGAACTGTATGAGCATCTCCGGAAGATCAACGGAGTGGCTCTCTATAACGATAATGATAATTTACTTGCCGAAAAGATCTTTAAACTGGTAAACCGTGCCGTGCCATTTTCAAATCCTTCAGGGATAAAACTCGATATATCTCCACTGCCTTCCGATATGAACCTTAAGGTTCAGGTTAACTATAGAAACAGCACTCATATCATCAGCACCAGGCTCTTCGGAAGGTATAACATCGAGAATCTGAGAGCTGCTATTGCCACCGGGCTCTTCTTCGGGGTCGATATGAACGATATCGCAGAAGAGATCGAAAAATATGAACCCGTAAACAACAGATCGCAGGTGATGAAAACAAGGAAAAACACCGTGATATGTGATTCATACAATGCGAACCCCTCAAGCATGAAGCAAGCGCTGGAATCGTTTGCAGCCATTGAAGCTCAAAATAAAGTCTGTATACTGGGCGACATGCTCGAGATGGGCGACAGAGGAGAAGAGGAACATACAAGGATACACAGGATACTTACGGATCATAACCTCTTGAATGTCATGCTTGTAGGTCCTGTTTTTACTAAAGTGTCGGCAGGCTTCCGGTTCAAGACCTTTCACGATGTGAACCGGCTAAAAGAGTATCTGAAACTTAAACCTCTGGAAGGCTGTCACATCCTTGTAAAGGGATCGAGAGGTATCATGCTTGAACAGGTTTACGAGATGCTCTGAAAACGGTTTCGAAAGAAATCACCTGCTGAAGCTTACATTGATAAGAAGCACCTCGGGGCGGCTTCCTGATCTTATCCTGGGGCCCCATAAACCGAAACCTGACGAAACAATAAACTGGGAAGATCCTTTACGGAGATAACCATAGCTTACCTCGTACAGCCTTTTCGTAATCAGGTTGAGAGGCCAGAACTGTCCGTTGTGGGTGTGCCCGGAAAGCTGAAGGTCGACTCCCGCCTTTTCGGCTTCTTCAAGTTTTACCGGCTGATGATCAAGAACAATAAGAGGACGAGTGTGATCAGCATCTTTCATTATCTCCCCCAGGGGAAGCCTTTCTCCGAGGCTATGCCGCCTTGAATCCCTGTCAATTCTGCCAATTAGTTGTACGCCTCCGGGTAAAACCACCATTTCATCTTTCAGGACTCTTATTCCATGGCTTTCGATATAAGGTATTGTACGTCCTGCATTCCCTATAAATTCATGGTTGCCCGTAATTGCAAATAATCCGTCGACACTTTCAGGAGGATCGAAATACTGAAGAAGGTCGCCCCGGAGTACCGGTCCCATCTCACCATCCACGATGTCGCCAAGAAGAAAGACTGCTTCGGGCTTGAGCTCATGCATCATGGCAGAGAGCTTTCTCATACTTCTTTTTCTGATTATGCTGCCCAGGTGGATGTCGGAAACTGCCACTATCCTGAGATTGTCAACACCATCGGTCTTTTTCTCTATTGTCACATTGTATTCTGTAACTTTAGGGATCACTGCATTAATGAATCCTCCGGCTATAAGAAGCAGCGACAATACCGTGGTTCCATAAAACGACCATTTTCTTATCTCCGGCAGACTTTCGGGGCCGACAACACCAGTGAGTTTCAGGATCGGCACAGTGATGTCGGTTAAAAGGAGAAAAAGGAAGGCGTAAAGCATGAATGCAAGCCAGAAGCCGCCTGTTATATTCAGGATATCCGAAAAAACAGATGAATGATTTGTTTCGAGGATCTTTCCGATAACGAACATTGAGGCAAGGAGTATAAATGCTGTAAAATAAAGTATCCTGTGTTCCCTGGCCCCGGGGATGCTATTATAACCCTTGATGAATATATACAGGTTACCAAGAAAATAAATGGTGAATACTATGCTGAAAAATATCAGGAACTGATGGTTCTTCATAATTGTTTTAAATTCGTTCAGAGACTGCTGTATTTTTTACGTTTCATGATATAGAACTCAAAAACAATGCTCTTGTTCAATACCAGCTCTGAAAATTTATACTCGCCCATACTCTTCACCTTTCTTCTTTTCTCTTTCAGCACATTTTTCTGCTTTTTAACTTCCTGATGAGCTTTCCATACTGCCCTGGCACCTGAGGTCTGACCTTTTAGCAGGAAAAACAAAGCTGCCACGCCGTCGAGGAGCTTCCTGAAAAAAATCGTTCTGGCAAAATTTTCGTCAGGAAGATTTTTGTAAAGCAGGTAAAGGCTGTTGCGGAAGTTAAGGAATGTTTTAAAGGGTGAGTTGTAGGGGAGTGAAGCTCCACCCACATGATAAACTACCGACCGGGGGACAAAAGAGATGCTGTAGCCAAGGCGGTGAAAGCGCCAGCACAGGTCTATCTCCTCCATGTGTGCGAAGAAGTCGGCGTCGAAACCGCCTGCTTTATGCCATGCTTCGGCACGCACTGCCATGCATGCTCCTGAGGACCAGAATAAGCTGGCTGGAGTATCATACTGTCCTTTATCTGCTTCGGTGTGTGTGAAGATCCTTCCGCGGCAGAAAGGATATCCGTACCTGTCGATGAAACCTCCTGCAGCGCCTGCGTATTCAAAACGATCTCTATCTTTCCATGAAAGGATCTTTGGCTGGCAGGAGGCAAGGTTCGGATCAGAATCAAGAGCCCCAGTCAATGGTTCAAGCCAGCCTTCTGTTACCTCGATATCGGAATTCAGAAGCACATAATACCTGGCTTCTATACGGCTGAGTGCAAGATTGTAACCACCTGCGAACCCGTGGTTTTCATCAAGCCGGAGGACTTTTACCTTTCCTCTGAAAGTCTCAAGATAATCGCAGGACCCGTCATCCGAACCGTTATCGGCAACATATACTTCAGTATCGGGGCCGCCGGAATTTTCGATGACTTTTCCGAGGAACATTTCAAGGAATTCCTTGCCGTTCCAGTTCAGTATAACGACTGCAGTTTTAATCATTTGGGATTTCCCTCTTATGTTTCCACCGCCTATGAGTCCAGACCCAGTGTTCAGGTTGTTCCCGGATGATCTCCTCCAGCCTTCTTACATGGGTTTCCGTTATCAGATGTTCCTGCAGTCCTCTTGTATGCTCAAAGAGAAGCTCAGCAGTAAATGAATAATATCCTCTTTTGATTTTCTTTAAGTTAAAGAATATCAATGCCATGTCGTATTTGGCAGCTATTTTTTCAGCTCCAAGGTATACGGGTGTATCCTGATTCAGAAATGATGTCCAGAATTTAATATCATGTTTCGGTGGTGTCTGGTCGGTGATAAAGGAATAAAGTGAGGTCAGATTTTTATTCCGGTTTGCGAGGACATCGCGTACCACATGCTGCATCGGAGTGAGCGTCATCCCATACTTCGAGCGGCTTTCTATCATAAATTTATCGAAATATTTATTGCTTAAGGGTTTGTAAATGGACACGAAATTATAATCCGACCACAGGGGAAGGCATGTAAACCATTCCCAGTTGCAATAATGACCAAGTACTGCAACGATATCACGGCCCTCGCTTTGAAGCTTCTCCAGTAACCCGGGATTTGTGAAGGTGATCCTTTTCATGAGCTCCTTTTTTCCCATGTGGGTAAGCTTAAAGGTTTCAATAAAAAGATCACAGAGGTGGTGATAGAATTTCTTCTCAAGTACAATTATCTCATTTAAAGTCTTTTCCGGGAATGAGTTGAGAAGATTTCTCCGGACGACCTTTCTCCGGTAACCCGGGAAATAGTAGGCCAGGGGGAAGACCAGATCGGAGAAAAAGTACAGCACTCTGAGAGGAAGAAGAGTGATAATCCAGTTCAGACCATAAAAAATATAATAGCCTGCCTTAGCCATGGTCAGGTCATAAATTTACTGACAATTTCCTGAAATTCGTTAAAAACATTGTTGTTGGAAGCTATGATCTCACTTCCGTTCAGGTCTTTTTCGCGGCCTGAAAAATCGCTTACCCGTCCTCCTGCTTCCCGTACCAGCACAATCCCGGCCGCCACATCCCATATTTTAAGGTCGTATTCGTAAAAGGCCTCAAACCTTCCGCATGCTACATAGGCCATATCTATTGATGCTGATCCCAGTCTTCTCATACCGTGGGTGGTTTTGCAAAAAGCTGAAAGGCTTTTTATAAAACCTTCCAGTCTGCTGAAGTCGTTATAGGGGAAACCTGTTGCAATGAGGCTGTCGGACAATCTTTTTGCTGATGAGACTCTTATGGGTTTGTCGTTAAGCCATGCCCCGCCGTTCTTCCATGCCCTGAACAGCTCTCCGCCGCCTGCATTGCAAACCACCCCTGCCACGGGCTCTCCATTATCTGTAAGGGCTACGCTGATAGCATAGGGTTGCAGTCCGTGAAGGAAATTTGTAGTTCCGTCCAGAGGATCAATAATCCAGCAATATCTGCCGCAGGCACCTGATGATGTCCCTTCTTCAGCTATAAAGCCTGCTTCCGGAACAACAGGTCTTAGTTTTTCTACCAGCATCTCTTCAGATTTCTTGTCGACATAGGATACGAAGTCGTTCATCCCTTTCACTTCAGTGCGGCTGATATCGAAGTTGAGGGCTTCTTTTTTAATGAAATCCTCAGTTTCCAGGACTGCTTTCACGATGCCATCGCATACTTTCTTCAGGTCGGTCATTGTGTTTTTATTCATTAAGATCAATACTCATTTTTTCATCGTCCAACGCTTCCTTCAGCTTTACTTTCCTTATTGCACCGGTGAGTCCGGGATCCCAGTGATGCTCCACTCTGATGTAATTTCCGGTGTATCCGCTTACCATACCGTTTATTTTTTTCTTCTCGAAAAGCACTTCAGCGTTTTTTTCTATGTTCATCATGAGAAAGTCTTTATGCTTCTTGTGTGAAAGCTCAATGAGGATTTTACTCCTTTTATCCTTTTCCTCATGACTGATTTTGCCGCTCAGGGAAGCAGCCCTGGTGCCGGGGCGTTCCGACCAGGTAAAAACGTGCAGATAGGTCAGCGGCAGCTCTTTGAGAAAGAGCAGGGTCTCATTGAAATCTTCCTCAGTTTCACCGGGGAAGCCGGTAATCACATCGGCCCCGATGCCGGCCATCGGGATCATCTCCTTGAT
This sequence comes from Bacteroidales bacterium, assembly GCA_016936435.1. GTDB lineage: Bacteria > Bacteroidota > Bacteroidia > Bacteroidales > VadinHA17 > LD21. The sequence continues at coordinate 19,069 of JAFGXX010000083.1, read as the reverse complement.
TTTTAATACCCTGCCGGCGAAGAGCTCTCTTTTATATCTTCTTCCCATGAGAGCAAGTATTTTGTCGGTTCCGCTCTGAAGTGGTATATGGAAATGCGGAAGCAGCTTCCCGTTCAGGGCGCATAATTCTATTATCTCATCGGTAAGCAGGTTGGGTTCAACTGATGATATCCTGTATCTTTCTATGCCTTCAACCTTTATCAGCTCTTTTAACAATGTTGCGAAAGTTTCGCCTGTTGACTTTCCGAAATCGCCGATGTTGACACCTGTCAGCACTATTTCCTTTATGCCTTTAGATGCGATTTCAGAGGCTTCGCTTACCAGGGTGCTGACAGGGGGATTCCTGCTGCCTCCCCTGGCAAGCGGGACAGTACAGTACGAACATCCGTAATCACAGCCATCCTGAACCTTCAGAAATGCCCTGGTACGGTCGCCTGCTGAAAGGGAGTCGACGAACCCTATCCTGTCAGAGAGTTCGCACGAATGGATTTCGGGTTTCCCGGTTTTTTCTCCGTTTTCAAGATATCGGGCTACATCATACTTTTCGGCGGTTCCGAGAACCAGATCAACCCCGGGGATGGCGGCTATCTCCTGAGGTCTCATCTGGGCATAGCAACCCAGCACCGCAATGAATGCTCCGGGCGACTGACGGATGAATTTTGATATAGCCTGCCTGCACTTTTTGTCAGCCGCTTCGGTAACTGTACAGGTGTTGATTATATAGATGTCGGCTTTCGTAGTGGCAGGCACTCTTTCATACCTGTCTTCCGGGAACGATCCTGAAATTGCAGAAGTCTCTGTAAAATTAAGTTTGCACCCAAGTGTATAGAAGGCAATTTTTTTTCTTTTCTGGTCATTCATTCCCGGAAGCGGCAATGTTATTTTTTCTGTGTTAAGATAATATTGCGGAATTCAATCGCTTTGCCTTCGCTCTGCATACAGATATGTCCGCCTGCAGGATCCACCTCTGTGCCTTTGTTCTGCAGGATGCTGTTGATATAAACCGTAATGGTGTTTCCGGTACACGTGACCTCCATTTTATTCCATTCTCCCGGTTCTTTTTCTGATGTCTCCGCCATTTTCTTAATCACCCGCACCGATTTATCGGTTCTCTCAGCCATATCGGCACCGTTCATGGTCACGAAATCGCCTGCGTTGCCTGCTTTTAGCTGAACCTCAACGCATTTTGGCCATATTGTGTCGGGAGTCTGGGCGTTTATGAATACCCCGCTGTTGGTTGCTTCAACCGGCCATCTCCATTCCAGCGAAAGAACATAATCGGAATAAGACTCTTTTGTTCTCATATATCCGAATGGCTGTCCGGTGATATGAATGACTCCGTCTTTCACAAGGAAGACGCCTGAAGGATCAACAGACTGATCTCTGAGGAAAAAATCCCAGTTTTCAAGATTATTGCCGTTGAAAAGATTCACGGTAACAGGTTCGCTGTCGTCAGATGTTTCGCTTTTTCTGGTATTTGACTTACAAGAAACGGCGGCTGCTATTATCATGGTAATTACAGCCAGGGTTAAGATCGATTTTTTTTTCATACGTAATATTATTATTTGTAGAAGATTAGGTGGTTCTTATAGTTTATCTTGTTTTATCGGCGGAACCCGCAGGGATTTTTGATTTTTTCATGCCTTTTTCTGATTTTATACCATGGGATTTTCCTGGTTGCTGTTACAGAAGCTTACTGGCCAGTTCGGCGAGGAAGCTTCTTTCTCCTTTAACCAGATTCACATGTGCAAAAACATCCTGGTTCTTCATTTTGTCCGACAGGTAGCTGAGCCCGTTTGATGCAGTGTCGAGGTAAGGTGAGTCTATCTGTTCTATGTCACCGGTAAAGATCATCTTTGTCCCTTCCCCGGCACGGGTTATTATGGTCTTGATCTCATGCGGGGTTAGATTCTGGGCTTCGTCGACGATAAAGAATATACTTGAAAGACTTCTTCCCCTGATATATGCAAGAGGGGTGATAACAAGTTTTTCCTCTTTCACCATATCGTTTATTCTGAGAAATTCGGGGCTCTGATGACTGAATTTGTGCTTTATTACGGTCAGGTTATCGTAAAGGGGCTGCATATAGGGGTCCATTTTTTCCTTTATGTCGCCCGGCAGAAAACCCAGATCGCGGTTTGCCAGTGGTACAATAGGCCTTGCAAGGAAGATCTGCTTGTACCTTTTATGCTGAGCCAGCGCAGCCGCCAGCGCAAGGAGTGTTTTTCCCGTGCCTGCTTTTCCGGTAAGCGAGACGAGCTGAATATCGGGATTGGTAAGGGCATCGAGAGCGAAGGTCTGTTCGGCATTTCTCGGGTCGATACCGTAGGTTGTCTGTTTTATAACCCTGTTAAGCATGCGGTTGACAGGATTAAAATGAGCCAGTGCACTGGCACCGCTGTTTTTCATGATGAAAAACTGATGACCTTTCAGGTCTGCCTCTATTTTAAATTCGTCCGCGGTAACCCCGTCAGGAAATTCATACAGCTTGTTGATAAGATCATGGTTAACACCTTCCGTTACCGTTATCCCCTTGTAGAGGTCGTCGATGTTAGCCACCTTATCATTTTCATAGTCCTGAGCCTTGATCCCCAGCGACTTGGCCTTCATCCTGAGATTTATATCCTTGGTGATCAACACAACAGCCTTATCCTTGTTGGTGGTGCATACGTAGTCGGCAATGGCCAGTATCCTGTGATCGGCATTTCGCTCGGGGAATGAAGCATTTACTTTCTCGGAAAAATCCCTGCCGGTTTCAATATGCAGATTGCCGAGGTTCTCACCCAGCGGTATATTTGCTGTGAGGAGCATATCACCCGAAAGCTTGTCAAGCTCCCTTGTGAATTCTCTTGCATGAAAATTGATAAGATCGTTTCCCCTCTTGAACTTGTCGAGCTCTTCCAGAACCACTATAGGTATGATTACATCATTCTCCTCGAAATTGTATATACACTTGTAATCATGAAGAAGAACATTTGTGTCAATTATGAAAAGCTTCTTGTTGTGCTTTTTGGTCATTTTTTAAATAGTTTATAATCAGTAATATATACTAATAAGGAAACGCCCTGTATCAGGCGGGTAAAATTAACTAAAAAATTACCACAAAGTGCCACCTGTTATAAAAGTTCGTTAATTTGTGAATAAATGGGTCCTTCATATTTACAGTTAAATTGAGCAAAGGATGAAGTACGCTGAAGCCATTGAATTTCTGTATTCCAGCCTGCCGGCCTATCATCGCATTGGGAAGGCTGCATACAGGAACAATCTGGATAATACCCTTGCTCTGGACGACTATTTCGGGCATCCTCACCGGCAGTACAAAACCATTCATATTGCAGGAACAAACGGTAAAGGATCCGTCTCGCACATGCTTGCATCGGTACTTATGGAAGCCGGGTATTCAACCGGACTATACACTTCACCCCATCTGAAGGATTTCAGGGAGAGGATAATGGTTAACGGGGTAATGATTTCCAAGCCTGCCGTAACAGGATTTGTACAAAAGCACAGACAGCTGATAGATGATCTTAAACCCTCATTTTTTGAGATGACTGTCGCTATGGCTTTTGACTATTTTGCCAGGGTGAAAACAGATGTCGCTGTAATAGAAACAGGTATGGGGGGGCGGCTCGATTCAACGAACATTATTAATCCGGTCCTGTCGGTGATCACAAATACGGGCTACGATCACATGGAGTTTCTGGGAAGTACACTTCCGGAGATAGCATCTGAGAAGGCCGGTATAATTAAGCCAGGAGTGCCTGTTGTGATCGGTGAGACACAGCCAGAGACCGAAGGAGTATTTCTTTCCCGGGCAGCAGACAGCAGCTCGGAGATAGTATTCGCCGATTCGCGTTTCAGATGTACACCCGGTCCACCCCCGGCATATTCCGGACAAAGGAAATTTATTGTTAATGATTTAACAGAAGGCAGTTTTTATGAAGGTTCCATTCCCCTTGGCGGAGATTACCAGAAAAAAAACCTCCAGACTCTCTTCCAGGCTGTAAATATTCTTCGCAGGGAATTTAAGATCAGTGATCAGGCTCTTTTAAGAGGAATTGCCCGGGTTGTTGAAAATACCCGTCTGCGTGGCCGTTGGCAGATAATCTCACGCGATCCGCTGGTTATATGCGACACGGGTCATAACCCGGAAGGGATAAAATATGTAATGGATCAGCTGGCCAGGACGGAAGCGACAGCTAAGCACATTATAATAGGTTTTGTAAACGACAAGGATCTGGATGCCGTACTTCCTCTTTTTCCCCGCGATGCTCATTATTATTTCACCAGAGCCTCGGTTGAAAGGGCCATGGACGAGAAAGTACTGATGAAAAAGGCTATGGAGCACGGACTGAAGGGTCAGAGCTATCCGGCTGTTGCTGAGGCTTTTGAGGTAGCCAGGGCCGATGCATCCTCTTCCGATCTTATTTTTGTCGGAGGAAGCACTTTCGTTGTTGCCGAAGTGTTATAAATTAATTAATTTAACAGTCCCCGGACAGCAGGTGCCGGAAGACCCGGATAAATATTTTTTAGTATAAGGATATGAAAAAAACAGCCGCAATTATCATTTCATGTACTCTTGCCGTAATGCCACTGGGAGCACAGACCGGGAAGAAGATAACCATAATACATACCAACGATCTTCATTCGAGGCTTACCGGTTATGCCCCCGAACTGGCTTATTCACCTCTCTCGGTTAATGACGATGCCACCGTAGGAGGGTTTTCAAGGATAGCCTCAGTAATTAACAGTGAGAGAGAGAAAGCCGGGGGTGTATCCCTTGTGGTGGATGCCGGCGACTTTCTGATGGGTACGCTGTTTCAGGCCCTCGAACCTTCCACCGGATTTCAGCTCCGTCTAATGAAGGAAATGGGATACGATGCCGTATGTATGGGGAACCATGAATTCGATTTTGGTCCCGGAACTCTTGCACAGATACTTAACTCATCCAGAGACGGTGGGGAAATACCCCCTCTGCTTCTCGGCAATGCCGTATTCAGCGACGAAGATGCAGCTGATGACGAGCTCAGTAAACTGTTTGACAAAGGGATAGTTAAGCGTAGTTTTATTCTTGAAAGGGATGGGATAAAAGTAGGATTCTTTTCGCTCATGGGAGCGGTTGCAGATGAGAATGCCGCCTATGCACCGCCGGTGACATTCTCAAAGCAGGTAAAAACTGCCAGAAAGCTGGCATCAGAGCTCAGGAAGGAGGGAAGCGACATAATAATATGTCTTTCACATTCGGGGGTATCTGAAGGGAAGAAAGGCAACTGGGAAGGAGAGGATATAGTCCTCGCCCGTAAAGTAAAAGATATTGATGTGGTTATAAGCGGACATACACATACCCGGCTGGAGAAGCCGGTAATGGTAAAAGGAAAGGTTGTTGTTCAGACCGGAGAATATGGAAAAAATGTCGGGGTGCTGACTCTGGGATTAAACGAAGGAAACATCGTGATAGATGACTATCGCCTTATCCCTGTCGACGACAAGATAGCAGGAGATGAGACGGTACACGATGCAATTATGAAGCAGAAAGAGCTTGTGACAGAAAAAATATTGTCTCCGATAGGGATGGACTACGACAGGCCACTGGCCGAAGCATCCTTTATTCTTGAGTGCAATGAACAGGGAGATGTGGCAGGAAGTAACCTCGGCCCGCTGGTTGCCGACGCCATACACGGGTATGTTAACAGCCATGTTACAGGAGGAACTGACGTTTCGATGGTGGCCGTGGGTGTTATACGCGACAGGATAGTCCCCGGCCTGCAGTCGGCACCTGACATCTTCAGGATTATGTCGATGGGAAAAGGTGATGACAACATACCGGGTTATCCTCTTTCAAAGGTTTTTGTTACAGGACGTGAACTAAAAAGCATACTTGAAATACTGATGATGGCGGGGAAGTCAACTCCTTCAAATTATTGCTATTATTCCGGAATGAGAGCTGATTATGACCCGGGTAAAGGTCTGCTAAGGAAGATACAGAAAATCACCATCTTAAAGAGTGACGGAACTCAGAAGGTTGTTGATTTCTCAAAGAAAAATAAAACTCTGTATGCCATAACGGCAAATTCTTATATGCTTGAATTTGTGGGGATAATAAAGAAGATGAGCAAGGGACTGATCAACGTGGTACCTAAGGATGCCGGAGGCAATCCGGTGAAGGATATGAAGAACATGGTTATGGACTTCGACAGCGGCAAAGAAGGGATACAGGAAGGCAAGGAATGGCTTGCCATTATTGAGTTACTGTCTGGCATGAAAGATATTAACGCTAACGGGATCCCGGATATCAGCGACAAATACAGGGTTCCTGTAAAAGCTCTGGTAGACGTCAGTATGCAGCCCTGAAGATACTGATTACCAACTACTGAAAGGATTGTCAACCACTATTCTTTCTTTTCTGCTGGCAACAGAATACCCAATCCTGCATATCGTTCTTGTTACAAGTTCCATTTTGTCGAAATCGATCTTTTCGATAACGTCTTCCGGGGTATGATAGTCGGTATGCAGTCCCGTGGTGAAGAAAAGAACAGGTATATCATTTTTTACAAAATTATAATGGTCGCTACGTGAGAATAACTGCAGCGGATGTTCCCTTCCGCTTAGCGAATAATCAAAATCCAGGACTGTCGCCTCATCTTCTTCACGTGCTATTTTCAATAATTCCGAACTCTGATTTCCTGAGATCACGAATACCTCGCGTAGCCCTGTCATGGGAGTCTCCGCTGTTGTGTCGGCGACTCCTTTTACTCTTCCTATCATGTCCATGTTCATGGTTGCCACGGTTTTCTCAAGAGGGATAAGAGGATTGTTCACATAATATTGTGAACCGTACAATCCTATTTCTTCTCCCGAGACCCAAAGAAACAAGATCGATCGTAATGGTTTCTTTTTCAGGCTGGTGTATGCATCGGCAATTTCCAGAAGGGCAGAACATCCTGAGGCGTTATCGTCGGCGCCGGCATTGATCTTGTCTCCGGCAGCTCCTATGTGATCGATATGAGCCATGAAGACCACATATTCATTTTTCAGGACAGGATCACTTCCCCCGATGACGGCAGCTATGTTATTAAGAGTGATTTCTTTTTTCAGTACAGTTTCCGTTATGGCAACCTTTTTTTCAGGGATTGTGAAGCTTGCAGGTTTAAGGGAGGAGTCAATTTTTTTCTGAAGTTCTTCAAGGGTGCTGCCGCTGCCTTTCAGTATCTCATCCGCCACGCTCCTGTCGGCAAACAGTATCTTCGGCAGATTTGGCATCTGGACTGTCCTGTTTTTCTCTCCCTTAAGGTTTTCGGCTGAATTAAGTTCTCCTGCTAATCCGGGGTATTTCTGGTCGATGGAACTGAATCCCGATTTTGGATCCATGACGATGATGACTGCTTTGGCTCCGGTGAAAAGAAGGGGTGTGAGTTTGGCCTGGACGCTCATAAAAGATGACCAGTTCACTCCTTCAAAAAGATACTTTTTCCCGTCATCAGTTGTCGGAGCTCCCCACATGATAAGGAGTATCTTACCCTTAGCGTCGATCCCGCCGAAGTCATTGTATCCATACCTGTCCTGCCTGAGTCCGTAGCCCGCAAAAACAACTTCTCCGCTTACGCTGAAGTCGGCAGGACCTGTCGGGAGTATCTGGTATACTGGTTTCCTGATAGTGATTGTGTCGCCTTTCATGTCCGAGATACTGATCATGGTTTTTTCAGGATGCATTATGCTTTTTTCAACGATATAAGGTTGAAGGAAGCTGTTGCCTGCTGCAGGCTTGAGACCCATCAGCCGGGCCTGTGAGATAATATACTGCTGGGCTATCTCCAGTCCGGCTTCACCATTTTCCCTGCCTCGCAAATGTTGGGATGAAAGAAACGACATGTGGCTTTGAAGATCGTACGCGGTAATGTTTTGAGCGCCGTTGTCCTTTTTCTGGCTGACGGCAGAGCCTGTAAAAAGGGCGAAAACCAACATTGAAAGAAACAGAAAAAGATAGTGGTTCATGGTAGTATCATTAAATTACGGAGAATAAATTTAGAAAAGATTTCATCATAGCATAGCCCTTTACTCACTGAAGGATTACTTTTCTTACTTTTTTCTTAAATTTGCCGCCTCATGTAGTTATAATGGTTAACATTTATTTCTGGATAGGATTCCATATACTGATCTTTGTGATCCTTGCACTCGACCTGGGAGTTTTCAGCAGAAAAGAACATAAAGTGCCGCTTAAGGAAGCTTTGATCTGGGTTAGTGCATGGGTTTTCCTCGCGATCTTGTTTAACGTGTTCGTTTATTTTGAATTCGGAAAGACCAAGGCTCTGGAATTTCTGACCGGTTATGTTATCGAATATTCGCTGAGCGTCGATAATATATTCGTATTCATCCTTATATTCAGTTATTTCGCAGTGCCTGAGAAATATCAGCATAAGATACTGTTCTGGGGAATTCTGGGAGCGCTGGTTATGAGGGGCATCTTCATTTTTGCCGGTGTAGCACTTATAAACAGGTTCCACTGGATCATACTTATATTCGGAGCTTTCCTGGTGATCACCGGTATCAGGATGCTCTTTCAGAATGAAGCTCACGTGGATCCCGAAAAAAATCCTGTGGTAAGGTTCGCCCGCCGTTTCATGCCAGTTACCAAAGAACTTCACGGCAGCAGTCTTTTTGTCAGGGAGGGTGGTAAATTATTTGCTACACCTTTGTTCCTGGTTCTGCTTGTAATAGAGTCATCTGACCTGATTTTTGCTGTCGACAGCATACCGGCTGTTCTGGCAATAAGCCACGACAGATTCATTGTTTACACGTCCAACATATTTGCAATACTGGGCCTGCGTTCCCTTTATTTTGCCGTCAACGGGATAATGGGATATTTCAGGTATCTGAAAACAGGTCTGGCTTTTGTGCTGGCTTTTGTCGGGATCAAAATGCTGGCTTCCTTTTTCCACTTCGAGATACCCATCCTTCTTTCTCTTGGTGTAATTGTCATTATACTTGTCTTTTCGATATTGCTTTCAGTAGTCATTAAGAAGAAAGAGGAATCTGTTTAGCATGATCAGTTTATTTAAAGGAAATTGTTAATTTTACTCTTTCTGATAAAAAATTGTGATCGCTTTAGCTTTTCGTTAACACCGGTCTGATGAATCTTAAACATCATAAACCTGCCACACCATGGACTCTCATAATGCTTTTCTTCATTGTTTCGGCGTTGAGTGTCGCAGCAGGTCTTTTTTATTACAGATATCAGAAAGAAGAATCCCTGAAGAATACTTCGAAGGAACTTTCAACAATTTCAGATCTTAAGATCCGGCAGATCATTGACTGGAGGAGGGAAAGATTGTCGGACGGTAACTTTCTTCGTCAGAATATTACTATGATCAGAAGGTTCAGGGATTATCTTGATTCTCCTGATAGCAAATTGCTTAAGGATGATCTTCTCATTACCATGAAGTCGCTGGTTGAGAATTACGATTACAGGAATGCTCTTTTTCTGGACCGGAAGTGCAAGGTACGTCTTTTCTATCCTGCAGCCGATACTGTCATTGGAGAGTTGCTGAGTGAATCTCTGCCTGACTATCTGAAGAATGGCGAGGTCGTTCTGACCGATCTGCATAAAGCCGACAGGATCAGCTTCGTCCATCTCGATCTGATAATTCCGCTTAACATTCCGGGTGAATCTGAAGGATTCGGCATGATTGTACTGAGAATAGACCCTGAAAAAGTACTATATCCTGTTCTCAGGACATGGCCGGTAGCCAGCAAATCAGCTGAGTCGTTGCTTTTCAGTCGCGAGGGAGAGGATATAATTTACCTTAATGAGCTCAGACATGCCGGAAATAAGGGACTGATATTTAAGCTTCCGCTTAATACGACCGGATTGCCTGCTGCCATGGGGCTACAGGGTATCAGACAGACAATTGACGGAACCGATTACAGGGGGGTACAGGTAATTGCAGCGATGAATAAGATCCCCGAGTCCCCCTGGTACCTGGTCTCAAAAATGGATCGCAGCGAAATATCCGAAGAGGTGAAGAAGGAGGGCAGGATGATCTTTATGGTAATCACCCTTCTTCTTCTCACAACCGGCCTTCTTATCGGGTTTCTCTGGAGAAATCAGAGGCTGAAATTTTATAAAAGCCGATATGAGGCTGAGATAGAGAGGCTTGCGCTGGTGAAACATTATGATTATATCTTAAAATTTGCAAATGATATAATCCTGTTATTCGACAACAACTATCAGGTCGTTGAAGCAAACGACAAGGCTATTGAGACATACGGATACTCACGCCACGAGATGATCGGTATGAGTTTGAAAATACTCAAGGCGGGAGATGACCCGCAAAGTCTTGATGAGGATCTTAAAGAACTGAATTCAAAAGGGTATTCGACATTTGAGACTGTTCACAGAAAAAAGGACGGATCAGTATTTCCCATAGAGATAAGCGCCAGGCTCTTTGAAATTGAAGGTATCGGGTACTACCAGTCGATAAGCCGTGATATTACAGAGAGGAAACAGGCTGAGGAGACTCTTCGGGAAAGTGAAGAGAAATTCAGAAAGCTTTTTGAGGAAAGTCCGGTAGGTCTGGCAATGACAGGAAAGGATACTGCAATCATTAAGGTGAATCAGGGTTTCTGCAAGATGACCGGATACAGTGAAGAAGAAGTCACAGGCATGACATTCAGGGAGCTCACTCACCCCGATCACATAGGTGCCGATGAGGTCGGGGTCCTTCTCCTCGTTGCAAGGAAAACCCCTGTCTATCACACTGAAAAAAAATATATAAGGAAAAACGGTACCATAATCTGGGGTTCAACCACAATAGTGGTAATACGTAACAGTAAGGGTGAGGCACAGTTCTATTTTGCCATGGTTGTTGACATAACAGCAAAGAAAAGAGCGGAGGAAGAACTTGAAAAATCTGTTTCGCTCCTTGAGGCTACGCTTGAATCAACTGCCGACGGCATACTGGTTGTGGATACTGACAGCAGGATAGTCAGGTTTAACTCTAAGTTTGCCAATATGTGGAGGATACCTGAAGAAATCCTGGAAAAAATGGACGATGAGCTGGCCCTGAAATATGTAAGGGGACAATTAAAGGACCCGGAAACTTTTCTGAAAAATGTCCGGGATCTATATTCATCGCCTGATCAGATCACTTCCGACATCATCGAATTCACCGACGGAAGAGTTTTTGACCGCTATTCACAACCTCAGAAGATAGGAGGCAGGATCGTCGGCAGAGTATGGAGCTTCAGGGACATTACCGAACGCGAAAGAGCCAGAGCCGAACTTATTGCAGCAAGAGATAAAGCACAGGAAAGCGACAGGCTGAAGACTGCTTTCCTTCATAATGTCTCGCATGAGATACGTACTCCGATGAATGCCATATTGGGTTTCTCCAACCTGATAAATGAGCCCGGTGTTTCACCTGAAGAGAGAAAACAGTTTACAGATGTAATATGCCAGAGCGGGAATCAGCTTCTTTCAATAATTAATGATATCGTCGACCTTGCCAGCATCGAAAGCGGGCAGATGAAAGTTAGCATTAAACAAATCAACATAAACACAACCCTCCGAAGGCTTGCCGAGCAGTTCAGTTACAGGGAAAAACCACATTCGATAACACTGAGTCTTCAGACTCCGCTTCCCCAGAAGGAGGCAGAGATCATGACCGATGGCACCAAACTCATCCAGGTAGTGTCAAACCTGATTAACAATGCTTTCAAGTTCACACAAAAGGGAAAGATAGTTTTTGGATACCGGCTTACCGAAGGTTATGTCGAGTTCTTCGTTAAGGATACGGGGATCGGTATCCCCGCAGAACATCAGCCAAAGATTTTTGACAGATTCTACCAGGTCGACAGCGCCGTTTCGAGACAGTACGGAGGTACGGGTCTGGGTTTATCTATCTCCAGGGCCTACGTTGAACTGCTTGGCGGAAAGATATGGCTTGAGTCGGAACCCGGCCGGGGGACTGTTTTTTATTTCACAATCCCCCATGTCAGGGAAAAGAGAAAAAAATAGATTTATTTTTCTGAGAAAACAGGTTTTTAGTGATCAGCGACTGAACATTCTTTAGTGCCTGATGTTTAATTAGTCGTAATTAGTACTAATTAAAAATTATCAGCTATGAAAAGAACATCATTGATTTTTATCATGATCTTTGCTGTTGCCACCCTATGGGGGCAGAACGCCGGGATCAGATCACAGAGTTCCTCACAGGAGGACAGAAATTCGAGGATTCCGCTGATCGGAGAGAAGGCTCCTGTTTTCACGGCAGAGACTACAGCCGGACCTGTTACTTTCCCTTCTGATTATGGAGCGGACTGGAAGATTTTATTTTCACATCCGCAGGATTTTACACCTGTATGTTCGTCGGAGCTCCTCGAACTGGCAAATCTGCAGAAAGAATTTAGCAGGATGGGCGTACGCCTTTTTGTTGTGTCGACAGATCCGCTGAAGACACATGAGCAGTGGAAAAAAGCTCTGGAAGAGGTTGACTACAAGGGCCGGGAGCGGGTAAAAATTAGATTTCCCCTGGCTGAAGACCTTAACCGCGATGTGTCAAAAAAATATGGAATGTTACATGCCACTTCAAACACTACCAGGTATGTAAGGGGAGTCTTTATCATTGATCCGTCAAACACCATCAGGGCTATATCTTTCTACCCGATGGAAGTGGGAAGGAGTACTGCTGAGATAATCAGGACAGTGGCAGCCCTTCAGACTGTTGACCGTACTGCAATGATGACACCTGCCGAATGGCTTCCCGGTGATGATGTTATTGTTCCTTTTCTTCCAGCCTCGGGTGAAGTAAGTGTAAATAAGAAGATGCCGGAAGGCTATTACAGCCTTGCCTGGTTCATGATGTATAAGAAAGATACAGAATAAGGGAGTCTGTTATACTGACTTTTTTTGTTGTTACATGCTTTTTACAGGAGGGTTTTCAGCGATGAGAACCCTCTTTACATTTAACAGGTATGACACATCAGGGATCTTTCAGTCTTTCATATCAGACTAATCCTGAGCGCAGCCTTTTTACAATTGCGACTAAACAATGAAATAATAACCTGCTTCCCAATTCCTGTATGCCCTTTAATTTTACCCGGTTAACATGTTATCTGACAAACCTGACGGATTAAGAAGTCACCGCCTGAAAGCCCGGCACCATGAAGCAAACATGTAAACCCATTAAGGAATTGCTGAGAACAGAATAAAAATAATGATAATAAGCAGAGACTGGAAAAACAACCGGATTTTGTGGGCGATGAGGGAGTCGAACCCCCGACCCTCTGCTTGTAAGGCAGATGCTCTGAACCAACTGAGCTAATCGCCCGGTATTATATTTTTTTCATCCAAAGGGCAGATGCGGCGCCGGTCCCGATCCATCGGGGAACCAACTGAGCTAATCGCCCTCTGAAATTGAGAGTGCAAATATAATCTACATTTTCTTATCTGCAAAAAATATTTTCCGACGCTGCTAAAAGACAGGTTACTAACATCTCAAAACCTTTCGGCTGACAATAACACCTTCTTTAATGCTAATATAATTAAGAAGTTACGCGAAGCAACCAATCAGCTCCTTAAAAAGTCAATGTAATATGTTTAAAACACTTGAAAAATATAACGTTACAAGTGTCTAAAAATTGTATATATTCGCTATGAATACCGAATTAACGATTAACACCTGCAGTCCATGGGCGATCACGATAACCTGCAGTTGACGTTTTATCGGGTATTTGAAAGATTTTAGAACCACTGAACCTGATTCAATATGGAACGCAAAAATCCATTGGGTGTGCAAGCTAATGTTCCTTATCACTCCAAGTCTCCGTTTGTAAATATCCCCTCTGTCCGCTTCTCCTGCTCGTCAGGATCCGGAGCTCTTGCGGTAAACTTACTCAGGAAAGGGATAAAGGAGTTGCGATTATGGACATCAATGATCATCCTTATCTCTGTGATGTCGGGTTACTCATATCCGACATTCGGACAAACTACTTATGTCTCAGCAGTCTCGGGATCATGGGACGATGGCACAACATGGGTAGGAGGTGTCGTCCCGGGTGTGAACGACAACGCTGTTATTACCTCAGGAACTACAGTCAGCCTCCAGGGATCAAACGCAACTATCCGCGACCTGAACATTGAAGCAGGAGCTGTTCTCAACGGCGAGAACAGGATCATGACTGTTAACGGAACACTGGTAGTCGACGGAACCTACACATCCAAAAACGCGGCTGCAAAGGATTTTGAATTTAACGGTAGCATAATTGAAGGGGGCGGAAGCATAATAATCGACTTTGTAAACAGAGACTTTAAAATTAACGCCAACACAAGCATTAGCAACACCTCCGAAATTATCTTCTACGGGAATGTAGTTATCGCCTCAGGAGCAAACGTCACTAACAATGGTACAGTTGAAGTAACAGGAAATCTTACAGGTGATAATTCAACCACCTCGGTCTGGATCAACTCAAATAATTCTGTTTTAAAGATTGGAAATAACCTTCTTGCAACAGGCAGACTCAATGCTTCAGCCCCGGGAAATACTGTCGAATATTACAGCGCCACGGACCAGACTCTAAAAATCCCGGCTGCCTCTCTTTATAATAATCTGACCCTTCGTGGTTCAGGAAATAAAAATGTCCCGGCAAATATTATCGTGGGAGGAAACCTGTTAATATCCGGTTCGGCTGTCCTGGCAGGCAACAATTTCAATATTGAGGTAAAGGGCAACTGGAACAACTATTCTGATTTCCTGGAAGGCACAGGAGTGGTATCTTTTACCGGTACCGGAAACCAGGATCTTGTTAATCCTGCAGGAGAATACTTCAGCAACCTGACTGTAAATAAACCGGGGGGCGAGGTGATCCTGAAGACGAATACCGTAGTGGGAAATACTTTCACACTTACAAACGGTGTTGTAAATGCTTCCTCCTTCAGGCTGATACTGGGAACAGGGCTGGCATCGACCGGCACGCTTGCCTATACAGGTGGTTATATAAAAGGAAAGTTCGAAAAATGGATCAACAGCACGGGGACACACCTGTTCCCTGTCGGTGCTGACAGGGTACAGGAAATGCTGATCACCCTTAGCGGCTTTGACAGCGGAGGTACACTTATAGCTGAATTTATACCCTCAGATCCGGGTAATAATGGTCTGAGCCTCGACGATGCAGGAACCATGATCCATAACACCTTTGTTGAAGGTTACTGGGTTCTGAACAGAGACAACGGATTCACAATGGGAGGGATTTATAATTATGACCTTCAGCTGAACGGCAACGGATTCACTTCATTCCTGATAGATGCCGATACCAGGATACTGACACGCTCGGATGCCTTCGATATCTGGGTCGCTGAAGGATCGCATCTGTCTGCCGTAGGCCAGTCAGCACGGAGAACAGGTGTCATTACCAATCCTGCCCATTACGCTCTTGGCGACCTTACAGTCTGTGTAAGACCTGTTACCTCAGCTATAACCGGATCTTCCGATGTATGTACAGGACAAACATCAGTATTATATTCTGTGGTCGATAATCCGCCAAATACATATACATGGACCATTACCGGAGGTGTTCAGGTCTCCGGAGGCAACACAGCCAGCATAACTGTCGACTGGGGTACTGCCGGTCTGGATAATGCCAGCGTAAAAGTTGTTGAATCAAATTCATGCACCTCAGGAGCTCCGGTAACACTACCGGTGTTCATACATTCAGTACCCCCGGCATCAATTACCGGAAAACAAATTGTTGCTGAAAATACCACAGGAGTTCCATACTCAGTTGCAGCACTGCCAGCATATACTTATACCTGGATTATAACCGGGGGGACTCAGGCTTCCGGAGGAAATACTAACAGCATAACTGTCGACTGGGGATCCGTGGGAATGGGTTCTGTCGAAGTTGTGGCAGAACTTCCCGGATGCAATCCCGCTCCCCCTGTTAAAATCGACGTAAGAAAATATGATGTGATCGAAAGCATCGCGACCGGCGACTGGGACTCACCGGCTACATGGGATTGCAACTGCGTTCCCCTGTCAACACAGAGCGTGCGGATACGTAACGGACATACCGTAAATCTTCATAATTCAAATTCCTTTGAGATCAATAACATGATCATTGACCTTGGGGGAACTCTCGATTATAACAGCCGGCCTTTTAAAGTCCATGGCGATTTCATCGTCAACGGTACATACGCCGGAGGAAGCAACAGGGTTCTTACCCTCGACGGAATGGATAAGGAGATAGACGGTGTCGGTACCGTAATAGGCGGTTTTACCATCTCATCCGGAAACAAGGTGATCACCCCTACTGCTGTTTTTGATATCATCGCTGGAAATATCACCCTCGGCAATTCTGTTTATGTTACAAATAATGGAAGAATATATCTGAATGGAAATCTGTCAGGGTCATCAGCTTCATCAGTATGGGACAATGCGATGAATTCGGACCTTGAAGTGAGCGGATCGCTGCTTTCAAACGGAACCCTCAGAGCCGGAGCTCCGGGAAACACAGTCGAATACACCGGCACCGCAGCTCAGACAGTCAAGACTCCTTTCAGTTCATTGTACCATAACCTGATAGTCAGCGGAGCGTCTGTCAAAAGCCTTTCAGGGTCTATCCTGATAAATGGCGATCTTACCATAAACGCCTCAAACACCCTGGATGCAACTTCAGGAAACCACAACATAAATATCAGGGGCAACTGGATCAATGCCGGCGGAATATTCAGCCCCGCTGCCGCTACTGTCTTTTTCGACGGAGCAGTGGATCAGTCAGTTGCCGGAACTGAGACCTACAACAACCTGACTATGTCAAATTCCACGGGAGACCTTATCCTCAACAACGATATAGTTGTGGGTGGTATCCTGAATCTGGCAGGTAAAGATATAATTACAGGCACTAATATTCTTCATGTAGGTACTGATGCCGCAAATACAGGATCTGTAACCCGGACATCAGGAGTATTGATAGGCAGGATCGAACGATGGGCAGGCTCATTCGGTGATCTCCTGTTCCCCGTTGGACAGTCAGGGTCATATAATCCGGTAAATATATATATCAACGCTTTAGCCACTTCCGGATCAATACTTTGCGAGTTTATTCCCACCGACCCTGGTTCAGCAGGCCTCCCCCTTGTCGACGATTCAACTCCCATTTCATATCATATGTCGGAAGGCTACTGGAATATGCAGGCTAAAAACGGTTTTGCCGCAGCGAATTATAACGTCAGCCTGGGAACCCAGAACTTCACAAGCTACCCTGTCAATATAAATACACGTGTACTCAAAAGGACCGACGGAGGCAACTGGATCTTTGACGGCACTCATTCAACGGCTTCACCACCAACGATATACAGAAATAACCTGACAGGTGGCATCTCTGCCGTTTCAACTCAGTTCGGCGTAGGATTTGCCTGCGCTCCGGCAACCATTACCTCAGTCGTTACCAATGTTACCTGCTTTGGTGACTCTGACGGGGCGATTGATATTACCGTAACCGATGCTGCATTACCACTCAGCTATGCATGGACACCGGGAGGACAAACAACCCAGGATATATCGGGATTAACTGCAGATACTTATACGGTAACAGTTACTGATGCAAATGCCTGCGTTACGTCAGAGGGGTTCACTGTGCTTCAGCCTTCGGCGCTGGTAGTTTCAGAGGCTGTTACCAATGTCAGCTGCGGGGGCACCGACGACGGAGCGATAAACATCACCGTTACAGGCGGGACAACGCCATATCTCTATAGCTGGAGCACCGTTGACGGAAGCGGACTTGTCGCAACGGATGAAGACCAGACAGGCCTTACTGCCGGAACATACACAGTTCTTGTTCTGGATGTGAACGGCTGCCAGGTTATTAAAAACATTGTCGTACTGCAGAGCGAGATACCTGTTCCTACGCTTTCAGGACCAACACCTGTCTGCCAGGGAATAACCGGGAATATCTACACCACCGAAGCCGGTATGACAAACTATATATGGACAGTTTCTCCAGGTGGACTGATTACCTCCGGAGGTACATTTACCGACAATACCATTACCATAACATGGGATACTCCAGGATCACATTTGGTTACCGTAAACTACACCAATTCATTCGGTTGTACCGGTATCCTGCCTGCAACCTTCAGCGTAAACGTTGATCCCCTCCCGGGGCCTGCCGGAACCATTTCAGGAACTTCTTCAGTATGTGTGGGAGAATCTGGGATAGCTTATAATATTGCGCCTGTGAGCGACGCTGCAGGCTATATATGGAATTATACAGGAACAGGTGCGACAATAACCGGTGCCGCAAATAATATTACCATTGACTTCAGTTCATCAGCTACCTCAGGTGTGCTTACCGTTTATGCGTTTAATCCATGTGGCAACGGTACTGTCAGTCCGGATTTCCCTATCACTGTTTCACCTTTAAATACAATTATACTTACTTCTCCTCCGGGAACCACCAACCAGTCGGTTTGTATCAACACCCCGGTAAATCTTATTACCTATGAGGTAACAGGTGCCACTGGTGCTACATTCAGCGATCTGCCTCCGGGAGTCTCAGGAGTACTGGCTGGCAACATTGTTACTATAAGCGGATCACCGGCAATAGCCGGTACATTTAATTATTCCGTCACCCTCACCGGAGGCTGCGGAAATATCTCAGCAGGAGGGACTATTGTCTCTATCCCTGATAATACAATTACACTTACTTCAGCAGTAGGTACCGATGCTCAGACAGTTTGCGTAAATACCCCGGTTACAGATATAGTATATTCATACACGGGAGCAACAGGTGCCTCATTCTCAGGACTCCCTGATGGCATGACTGTAAGCAATGTAGGTAATGTAATCACCTTAAAGGGATCACCGGCTGTCCACGGAGTCTATTCCTACCTGATACAGCTCACTGGCGGCTGTGGAAATGTGTCAGCGACAGGTACAATAACAGTGACACCAGATAATACTATCACTCTCACTTCAGCGCCCGGTACTGACAATCAGACAATATGCATCGGAGCTCCGGTCCTGAACATAACATACGCAACCACCGGCGCCACGGGCGCCACAGTAAGCGGACTGCC
>JAFGXX010000082.1 GCA_016936435.1 Bacteroidales bacterium | reverse complement strand
TAAGTTAAGCAGACAGATGAAGATAATCTGCAATTCTATCTCTTTTTCAGGATATTTCCCAGCAATGAGCCGAGCATACCTTTACCTGCCGGCGATCTTTGTCCCGATGAAGCTCCCTTCATCAGAAATCCCGCAACATCATCTATGATACTTCCGTCACCATCAGCATCAAGAAGTGATCCTACTCCTGAAATACCTGCATTGCCGGAATCGCGTTTCTTCGTAAGGGCACCCAGAATCAAGGGAGATAGTGCAGGTATCATCTTCATGATGGTAGAAGCATCGATATTCAGTTTGTTAGCGAGAGCCATAGCTGCCTGAGTGCCTCCGTTTTCACCCAGCAGTCCTCCAAGGTTGGCGTCAGCATCCGGAGCATTGATCTTATTGGAAACCAGATCCTTAATGTTATCCAGTACAGATGCATCGCCATACTTGTTAAGGATGTGATCAACCCTTTCGTCACCACCGCGAGTATCCTTCTGTTTCTTGAGGCCTGAAAGGATGAGCGGGGCCAGCTGTGGCAGCAGCTTATTTACGGTCCCTGAATCAACATTAAGATTTGAAGACAATTGCTTCGTTACTTCAGGTCCGTAATCTTTCATGAATTCATCAATGAAATTTGCCATGGTTGTGGTTATTTGATAAATAATAAATACTGTTATTCGGAGAGCACCGGTATCTGCCTGTTAATTGATTCCTCGAGGGAGATGAGTGTTTCAGTCCTGACAATTCCCGGGATGACCTGTATCTTTTCAATAAGAATGTTTTTCAGGTGTTCGTTGTCGCGTGTATAAACCTTGATAAACAGGGAGTAATTGCCTGTTGTATAATGACATTCGATTATCTCCGGTATTTCATTAAGTTTCTTCACCACCGCACGGAAACTACCGGGGTGTTCCAGGAAGATACCGATATAGGCGCATGTTTTAAAGCCGACAAGAACCGGGTCAACTTTGAATTCAGAACCTTTAATGACACCCGTCTTTATCAGTCTCTGTACCCTCTGATGAATTGCAGCTCCTGAAACACCGCATTCCCTTGCAACCTCAAGGTAAGGAATCCTTGCATTTTTTGTGATAATATCGAGTATCTTTCTGTCGAGTTCGTCGATGTTTATAACTTCAGTCATATTTGAATAATTGTTAATGATTTAATACCATCATAAGTTTCTGTAAACAGATTGAAAAGATAATGAAAAAAAACTTCTTAATCCAGAAGAAATATCTGTTTATTATAAAATCAGCAAAAAACGGAATTATTAAATATTCCTGTTAATATAACCTCTTATTTCGCTGATGTCCGAAAATCCTTTTGCAGCAAGATAATCCCCGATTCCCTTAACGATTTTTACCGAAGCAGAGGGATCGATGAAAGAAGCCGTACCCACTTCTATCGCTGAGGCTCCGGCAAGAAGGAATTCAACAGCGTCATCGGAGGTCATAATACCCCCTATTCCAATGACCGGAATTTTAACGGCCCTGGCAACCTGCCAGACCATTCTCAGGGCGACAGGTTTAATTGCAGGTCCTGAGAGTCCTCCTGTGATTGTTGATAGAGAAGGTTTCATGTTCTTAATATCCACAGCCATGCCCAGAAGGGTGTTTATAAGCGAAACAGCATCGGCACCCTCCTCCTCAGCCGTACGGGCAAAATCCACAATATTTGTCACATTTGGCGACAATTTGACGATCAGCTTCTTTGAACAGACGGCCCTCACAGCCCTGGTGACCTCACGGGCTGAAGAAAGGTCGGTACCAAAAGCCATTCCTCCCATTTTGACATTAGGGCATGATATATTCAACTCAACGGCAGCTATCTTATCCAGTTTATCTATTCTTTCAGCCAGAGCCACATAATCTTCAACATAACTGCCGTTAATATTTACGATCACATTTGTATCATACAGCGATACTGCAGGATAAATGGACTGTTCAAAGTAATCAATACCTTTGTTCTGCAATCCTACAGTGTTGAGCATTCCCGAGGGCGTTTCAGCCATCCTGGGATAAGGATTTCCTTCCCTGGGCTCAAGTGTTGTACCTTTAAGGATTATCCCTCCGAGAGCAGAAATATCGAGGAAATCTTCAAATTCAGCACCGTAACCGAAAGTACCCGATGCTGTTAAAACAGGGTTCCTGAAATGAAGATCTCCGATAGAGAAACCAGTATTTACCATTTCAGATCATTTACATTAAAGACTGGTCCGTCAGTACAGGTGCACAGATTGCCCTTTACAGTATCGACCACACAGCACAGGCAGGCACCAATGCCGCATCCCATAAGCTGTTCCAGTGAAACCTCACATCTGATATCTTGCTCTTTGCATATTGAGGCAACTGCCTTCATCATAGGTTCGGGCCCGCAGCAATAGACAATATCATATTTACCGGACAGGAGGACCGGATGTTCTGTAAGGAATCCCTTTTCACCCGCTGATCCGTCTTCGGTAGTGAGAAATACCCTTCCGAATTTTTCATACTCCCCCGATTCAAGGATCCTTTCCTTATTCCTGAAACCCAGGAGGATATCGGGTTCAAATCCATTAGCGGCAAGATACCTTGACAGGAACAGCAGAGGTGCTATTCCGCATCCTCCACCGGCAAGCAGGGCTTTCTCTCCTCGTCCGGGAAGGCTGAATGAATTTCCAAGAGGGTAAACCATGTTAAGAAGATCGCCGCTTTTTAACCCTGAAAGGGCTTCCGTACCCTTTCCCACAATCTGCACCAGTAGCTTAATCTTATTTTCCACCGGATCAAAATCATGTATTGAAACCGGACGGCGAAGAAATGTGGTGGAACTGCCTTCTACCCGTACCTGTGCAAACTGACCCGGCCTCATTTCCGGCAATGGGCCGGCAGAGCTAAGCTCCAGAACGAAATACTCCCTGTTGAGACGTCTGTTTGCTGTTACTGTCAGGTCTTCAACCCTCTTTGCCATTTTTCAGGATGTTTGTCACAAAGATAAGGTTTAATATTATCGGATAAAATTTCGTTACTCAACAGATTTGCTGAAAACTAAGTTTTTTCCTGCCTGGGAACATATTCCCTGAAAGAATTATCCCTGTAAAAAAAGACTATTTTTTCAATCCCGGTTGAAAAAAAGCCTGTTTTAGCAGGTAATTTTTCATCAGGATGAAGATTAGTGTCCAGAGCATCATCTTTTTCTGCTTTTTCTTCAACATTTACAAACTCTGATAATGGCAATTCATCACTCAGGTTCTGCATTGACTTGTCTTTATACATACTTCCTTTTCCAAAAAGCAGCCATTCAGTTGACAGCCAGGGATATTTTTCAAGCATTTTGCATACAAAATCCAGACTTGGATTGTTTCTTCCCGACAGAATATGGGAAATACCCGAAGGCTGAACCCCAATTTCCTCGGCAAACTGAGCTGAACTCTTATTCTCGGCTTTTAAAAACTGCAAAATACGTTCTTTCATGACTAAATTATATAATTACAAATGTAAATTATTTTAAGTTTACGTTAGTAATTATATAAAGTTTACATTTGTAATTTGCAGTAACAAAATCAATTCAGAAGAAATTAATCATTCTGTCTATTTTATTGATATACAGCTTATTAGAAATTAACATAAGATTAATTATTGGTCTCGTTTAGGCTCTTATAATACTGGTATAGTGGTTTTTATGTCTGATATCTAAGCCTGAATAATCATCAGAAGGACAAGAAGCTGATTTTACCGTAACCAACAGTTAAGTTAGAGTTATATAATATATTGGTTTACTATTTGTTATTAAATAATCTGTATCTATATGTAAAATATTTACATTTGTATATTTAATGTGGTAAAATATGCTATTTACATCTGTGAATATGTCCGTGATTTCGTTGGTTTACAAATGTAAATACCCTTTTCCTGAAACTGTTTACAGAAAATCAGCATTCCGGAAGCGGCAAGTTTCTCAGAATTGAATATTTCCCCTGCCCTGCCCTTTTGTCTTCAAATATTAAATCCCTGTCAGCTGATTACTTTTAAAAAAAATTCCTGTTTCAAAGAAATTATCGGTCAGAAAGTATTTTCTTAGCGTGTAAAATTTTCCGGGATGAAAAAAATAAGGTTTACGCTTGCCCTGCACTGGCAGATACTGATAGCACTGGTAGCAGGAGGACTTTTCGGCTATTATCTTACATCAACGACAGCGTATACAAACTGGATGGGAGAGGTATTTCTCCGCGGACTTAATATGATCATTGTTCCCCTGATACTTTGTTCTATAATCACGGGAGTAGCGAGTGTTGGCAGCAGCGGAAGTCTTGGCAGGCTGGGACTTAAAACCATGGGCTACTATTTATTGTCCACATTAATTGCAATTCTTACCGGTTTCATCCTGGTGTCATCCATTAAACCCGGAACAGGCGCAGAACTTGGCTTCAGGGTCCCTGTTGAAGATATTTCCGTTGCATCTGACAGCTTCGGGACAACCCTGATAAAAATCGTCCCTTCAAATATTTTCGAGTCTCTTGTTCAGGGACACATGCTCTCAATAATATTCTTCGCCATCATCTTCGGATATTTTCTTACCCGCATAAATGAAAAGCCAAGGATAATGCTCATGGACTTTCTTAATGCAGCACTGGATGTAATAATGAAGATAACCATGTTCATTATTAAATTCACGCCTCTGGGAGTCTTCAGCATTACGGCCAAAGTAATAGCACAACAGATAGAGATGGGAAATAACATAAGTGAGGTTATCAGCCGCCTGGGACTCTACTTTATTACTGTCCTTGCAGGGCTTCTCATACACGGGCTGTTAACCCTTCCGCTTATGGTAAAAATTCTCGGAAGGGCAAATCCGATAAGGCATTTCAGGAACATGGCTACCCCTATACTGACAGCTTTTTCAACTTCATCATCGAATGCAACATTGCCTGTGTCGATGCAGGCAGTGGAAACGCAGAACGGTGTTTCAAACAAAATAGCAAGTTTTACCCTTCCCCTGGGCGCAACCATCAATATGAACGGAACCGCACTATATGAATGTGTGGCGGTAATGTTTATAGCCCAGGCCTATGGTATCGAACTTACAATTGCCCAGCAGATGGTGGTAGTCTTTACGGCTCTTCTTGCAGCCATAGGATCAGCAGGTATCCCTATGGCCGGACTGGTGATGATGGCTGTCGTACTGAAAGCCGTCGGGCTTCCCCTTGAGGGAATAGGACTCGTTCTTGCCGTGGACAGGATCCTGGACATGTTCCGGACGGTAATAAACGTCTACAGCGATACATGCGGGGCAGTGATCATCGCAAAATCTGAAGGGGAATTTTTGAGTGTATGAGGTGCAGGAAGTTAAAGTTCAGGGTTCAGGGTTCAGGGTTCAG
>JAFGXX010000081.1 GCA_016936435.1 Bacteroidales bacterium | reverse complement strand
TAAGCTCGTAAGGCCGGAGGCCTTAAAGTCCAATATCCACGGTAACGCCCGTGGAAAAGCTGCCCCTATGTCTCCTCAACCCCGGAGCGGGTTGAAGAATATGGAGCATCTTACATCCCCCGGATCCTCGTAAAGGGTCGAATATCCGGTAAATCGATGGATATTAAACACCTTCAGTGGTTCGGATTTTGTTATACCTCCTGGAGACTGTCTTAAAAGATGTATTATTCCTGACTTGTGACAATTAGTGCGGGAGAACTTAATTATTCTGATTTCATATCATTCATCTTCAATGCGTTGAAAAATAAGTCCCGGGTGGCGCAATACTATAACCTATCCTTACCAGGTCTGCTGAAAAGCAGAAGCCCTGCAAAAGTGATGGCGCCGTTAAGCAGCAAAAGCTCAAAACCAAACTTGTAACCGTTGAAAAGCTGAACAGAATACCTGCTCAGGAAAAAACATATCACCGGCGACAGTACAGCAATCAGTGGTGTCAATGAATCCTTCACCTTCCTCCTGGTAAACAGTCCGAAGCTGTACAAACCAAGCAGGGGCCCGTAGGTGTAACCGGCTATCGTAAAGAGCTTATCGATCACGGCCCTGTCGTTCATGATGCTGAAAATCAATATGCTGATGAAAAACACCAGTGCAACCGACAGATGAACCGAATACCTGATCCTCGTGGATCTCTTCTCCGTAAGCTCTTTCTTTTTCTGTAAACCAAGAAAATCAATGCTCACCGATGTAGTCAGGGAAGTAAGGGCGCCGTCAGCACTGGGGAAGGCGGCAGAGATCAGTCCCACGAGAAACACCATCCCGGCAACGGGCCCCAGGTAATTCAGGGCCACCGACGGGAAAAGATCATCCGACATTGCTATGTTGATACCTTTATTAACTGAATAGATAGTCAGGAAAGCGCCAAGGACCAGGAACAGCAGGTTGACAATTACAAGGATGCCGCTGAATGTGAACATATTCTTCTGTGCATCCTTCAGGTTCCTGCAGCTCAGATTTTTCTGCATCATTTCCTGGTCCAGTCCCGTCATGGTAATCGTTATAAACATACCCGAAAAGAACTGTTTAAGAAAGTGACGTTCATGGTTCCATTCGGTTATGAACATACGTGATATCCTGCTGTCAGAAATCTGAGCCAGGAGGCTGTTGGCATTTTCTCCAAGCTCCTTGCTTATGTAGAATACCGACATCACCACTGCCAGAAGCATGAAGGTAGTCTGCAGGGTGTCGGTCCAGACTATCGTCCGGATCCCTCCTTTCAGGGTGTAAAGGATTATCAGGATTATGAATATGAGAGCATTGACCCAGAAAGGAATATTCCAGGCGTCGAAGACAAAGACCTGCAGCACATTAATGACCAGGAACATACGAAGTGAGGCTCCCAGAGTCCTCGAAAGAATGAAAAATCCTGCACCTGTCTTGTACGACCAGAAACCGAACCTCTGTTCAAGATATGTGTAAATAGATGTAAGTTTAAGCCTGTAATAAAGCGGAAGCAGAACAAGGGCTATTACCAGGTAGCCGAAAAGGTAACCGAAAACCACCACCATATAGCTGAACTGTGTGTCTCTCACCCACCCGGGCACCGACATGAAGGTCACTCCCGAGAGTGAAGCGCCTATCATCCCGTATGCAACGACGAACCATGGCGATTTGCGGTTCCCGATATAAAATGCATGGCTGTCGGCGCGCCTTGCTGTAATCCAGGTTACCGCAAAAAGAAGAGCAGTGTAGATAAGGAAGATACCAAGTATGACTTTCGGCTGCATATCCTGAAAATAAAGTTACAAGGATAGCAAAAAGAAAGCAACCCGAAAAATCCTCCGTCAGGGTAAAAAAAGCAATAATTGAATTATTTTTGTCTAAATGATATGTTATGACTGCTAAAGAATTTCCTTCACGGCTGCTCGAAAATGCCGTGAATGAATTTGCTACTCTCCCGGGCATAGGCAGAAAGAGCGCCTTCAGGCTTGTGATGAGCCTCCTCAAACGCGATCCGGCGGCGGTTGAAAGGTTCGGTGAGACCATTTTAAGGCTGCACAGGGAGATAAAATACTGTAAGATATGCAATTCCATTTCCGACACCGATATATGCAGCATCTGCAGCGATGAAAAACGCGACCGGTCAGTTATCTGCGTGGTTGAGAACATACCCGATGTGATGGCCGTAGAAAGTACCAGGCAGTTTAAAGGCCTCTATCATGTTCTCGGAGGTATTATTTCACCTGTCGACGGAATAGGGCCTTCCGATCTCAAGATCGACACTCTCGAGGAGAGGGTCAGGGCGGGAGGCATAAGGGAGGTGATACTTGCACTCAGCGCCACCATGGAAGGCGACACAACAAATTACTATATTTACAGGAAGCTGTCACCTTATAATATTGCCATCACAACACTGGCCCGGGGTGTTGCTATCGGCGATGAACTTGAATATACCGATGAGATAACACTGGGAAGAGCAATAAATAACCGTAACCCCTACCAGCAATGATAAGATCAGTTAATAAGTACCTTTCCGTCGCGGCCAGAAATATGAAAAGATCGGCCATCCGCGAGATTCTGAAGCTGCTGCAGAAACCTGAAATGATATCCTTTGCGGGAGGGCTTCCCTCTCCCGAAACCTTTCCCGTCGACGACCTGAAGGAGATAGTCGTGGAAGTGCTTGATACTCACGGAGCAGAAGCCCTTCAGTACGGAACCACCGAAGGCGATCCGTCGCTAAGGAAAGCCCTTGTCGGGAGACACATACAGCAGGGACTGAACATCGGCACTGAGAACCTGATCATCACCACCGGTTCACAGCAGGCGCTCGATCTCATTGCAAAGATCTTCATCGATCCGGGCGACTATATCCTCTGCGGGCTGCCATCATACCTTGGCGGGCTCAATGCCTTCTCTGTCTATGGTGCCAGGATGAAAGGCATATCTCTCGACGAAGAAGGAATGCGTCCCGATCATCTCGAAGAGACAATTATCCATCTCCGCGATCTGGGGAAAAAGATCAAGTTCATCTATATAATACCTGATTTTCAGAATCCTGCCGGAGTTACAGTCCCGGAATCCAGACGGCAAAGGATTATCGAAATAGCAGATAAATATGACCTTCTCATCATTGAGGACAGTCCGTACCGCGACATCAGGTTCAGCGGCGAAACTCAGAAAATGATGTGCCAGCTCGACACAACAGGAAGGGTGCTTACATTGTGTACCTTTTCAAAGATACTTTCTCCCGGATTCAGGGTCGGATGGGTGATAGGCAATCCCGTCCTTCTCGAGAGGATAGCCATGGCAAAACAGACAGCCGACCTTTGTACGTCGGCATTCGTACAGAAGATAATTGCCCGCTACATGGAAAAAGGACTGCTGGAGAAAAACCTGACAAAGACCATTGCGCTCTACGGAGAGAGATGCCGTTTCATGACAGAGTGCCTGCGAAAGTACATGCCTGCCGACGTTACATGGACCGAGCCTCAGGGTGGACTGTTCCTTTTCGTCACCCTCCCGGCAGGAACAGATACGGAGATAATCTTCAAAAAGGCAGTCGAACATAATGTTGCGTTCGTATCAGGCTCCTCATTCTTCTGCAACAACGGCGGGCACAATACCCTCAGGCTAAACTTTTCGTTTTCAGACAAAAAAGACATAGAAGAGGGGATCAGGCGTCTGGCATCTGTTATCGGGGATGAGATAAAAAGTAAATAATACTTTATGGATCTCTCCGTAATCGTCGTCAGCTATAACGTAAGATATTTTCTTGAGCAATGTCTGCATTCGGTGTTCAGGGCATCGGAGGGCATAGCATGTGAAATATTTGTCGTTGACAATAACTCCGGTGACGGCTCGGCAGCTATGGTTAAAACACTGTTCCCGGAGGTTAAGCTGATAACGAACGATAAGAACCCGGGGTTTTCATCGGCCAACAACCAGGCTCTGGGAACGGCATCAGGCAGGTACATCCTGCTTCTCAATCCCGACACCATAATTGAAGAAGACACCTTCACCGGGTGCATCCGTTTCATGGAAGAACATCGCGATGCAGGTGCCCTGGGGGTGAGAATGATCAACGGCAGGGGAAGGCTGCTCCCTGAGTCAAAAAGGGCCCTTCCCACTCCTTCCACAGCCTTTTTCAAAATGACGGGTCTGGCAAGGCTTTTCCCGCGTTCTGCCATCTTCAACAGGTATTACATGGGCTATCTCGACGATCTGAAGACAACAAGGGCCGATATAATATCGGGAGCATTTATGTTCCTGAAGAGAGAAGCTGTGGAAAAAACAGGGCTGCTCGATGAACGGTTCTTTATGTATGGTGAGGATGTAGACTACAGCTACCGTACCCAGAAGGCCGGATTCAATAACTATTACTTCCCCGGTGTGAGGATAATACACTTCAAGGGTGAGAGCACAAAGAAAGAACATCTGAACCCGGTGCTGCATTTTTACCGGGCTATGGCAATATTCGTGAAGAAACACTTTTCCGGTGGCAGACATAAGATTCTTGTCTTCCTTATCAATATGGCAATATTCTTCAGCGCCGGCCTCTCTATGCTGAAAAAAATTCTCCGGCTGGCAATCGCGCTGCTGTTTGACGGTTTTGCAGAGAAGCCCTTTCCACGGGGAAGAAAGACTGTAATAGTTTCAGATAAAGAAGGATTCGGGAGGATAGTGTCACTGCTGACTGCTGCGGGCAGGCGGAATGAAATTGCCGGGCGTGTGGCAGTCAGTTCCGGTGACGATGCGGAAGAGGTCCTGGGCCATATTTCAAAGCTCCGGGAGATCGTGAGTGACAAGAACATCCGTGAGGTCATCTATGCACGCCGTAATATGAGGGCTTCGGAGATCATCGACTCTATGCAGGCGCTCTCAGGGAGCATCACCGACACATGGATTGCCTCATCGGGAGAGGAATATCTTCTCGGAAGCGGGCGCCGGAGTGTTATCTGCAGAAAAAACTGTAAATGAGTACGGTCTTACAATCCATGCCGGCCTCAGGGCTTACAAACAGGGCGCCTGCAGACGATGATAATGGAAGAGAGTAAAAAACGTATTTTGTATGCCTTCACGAAACAATTTAATCGGTTTTTTGTTACTCTGTCGGCAAATAATTATTAACAAAAAAAATACACGGGATATAAATTTTTGTTGTCCCGGATATATAAAACATAAAGGTTCACTACAGACATGGCAACAATGAATATAGTGCTCCCGGCTATGGGAGAAGGAGTTATAGAGGCAACAATAAATAAATGGCTTGTATCGGAAGGAACCGTTGTTTCGGAAGATGATCCGCTCGTAGACGTAGCCACCGACAAGGTCGACTCGGAGGTCCCCGCCCCTTCTGATGGCAAGATAGTGACTATCATTGCCAAAGAAGGATCTGTGGTTAAAGTGGGAGAGATAATTGCCATAATGGAAAATGATGCTGTTGCCACACCTGATGTTGAGCAGAAGGTGCTGATGGAAGTTGAGAGGGTCCGTGAGACGATAAATGAAGAGAAGAATGAGATAAGAGATGCTGAAACGGCATCGCGCGAGATGAAAAGCCGCACCCCCTCGGGTAAATTCCTTTCCCCGCTGGTACGCAGCATTGCCGCCCGTGAAAATATAGCCTATGCTGACCTCGACAAAATCAACGGTACCGGCATGGATGGCAGGATAACAAGGGATGATGTCATGAACTTCCTGGCTGATAAAGAAAAGGAGAAAGAAACAGAGAAGGAGAAGGAAACAGGGAAGGAAATAAAAACTTCAGACAAAAAGCATACGGAAAAACCTTCTTCCGGCGCAAGGGAAAAGATGAACCTTCAGAACGGCGATGTGGTTGTTGAGATGGACAGGGTGCGGCGTCTTATTGCCGACCATATGGTTCAGTCCAAAAAAGTCTCTCCTCACGTAACCTCCTTTATCGACGCCGACGTGACCAGACTGGTGAACTGGAGGAACTCCGTAAAGGATAAATTCCTGGCCGCTGAAGGACAGAAACTCACGCTTACACCCATCTTTATCGACGCAGCAGCAAGAGCCCTGTATGAATTCCCGATGATAAACATTTCGGTCGACGGGACTAATATCATTATAAAGAAGAACATAAACATAGGGATGGCCACAGCTCTTCCCGACGGGAACCTGATAGTGCCGGTAGTAAAAAATGCCAACGAAAAAAGTCTTACCGGCATTGCGAAGAACGTAAACGATCTTGCTGAGAGGGCAAGAAATAACAAGCTCAAACCCGATGAGATCACAGGAGGGACTTTTACAGTTACCAATTTCGGAAGTTACAACAACCTGTCGGGAACACCCATCATTAACCAGCCGCAGGCTGCTATACTCGGCACGGGCGCTGTAAGGAAAATGCCGGCTGTCGTCGAGACACCCGAAGGCGATATGATAGCCATTCGCCACATTATGATACTGTCACTGAGCTACGACCACAGGGTAATAGACGGGGCACTGGCCGGCAAATTCCTGAACAGGTTAAAGGAGATACTGGAAAACTATTCTCCCGATAATTTCTGAAAAAAAGCCATACCTGCAGTAGCGGATTTTCATTCCGTCATATTCAGATATTTATTCCTTTTGTTGACATTTAGTTAAAAAGGGTTAATTCTTTTTACCCTTTTTATTATTATTTCTTCTATATTAGTACCCTTAAGATCAGATACTGAAAAAGATAAAACCTGTCCTCCCTGAAACGGTGATCATTTTCATGATTTTATTTCAGGAACAGGGTTTTGAATTGACATATTTACCTGACAAATAAAGATGAAGAGGTTTCTTTTAATGGCAATGCTCCTGGCTTTTACGGTTTATATATCGTACCCCCAGGGAAGGATTGAAAACAGGAAGAAGTTCTTCGAAGCCGAAGGATTTGTTCTCTTTGAAGAATATGAAGATGCCCTTCCGCTTTACCTTCAGCTTATAAAGTCGTATCCCGGCAATTCAAACCTTAAATTCAGAATAGGACAATGTTACAGCAACATTCCGGGGGAAAATGACAAGGCAGTTCCCTACCTTGAAGAAGCCGTTGAAAATATCAACATGCGTTACCGCGAAGGCAAATTCAGGGAGAACGGAGCTCCCTTCGATGCATTTTATTACCTGGCCAATGCCTACAGGATCAACAACCAGCTTGAAAAGGCCATTGAGACTTACGAACTTTTCAACAAAAACCTCGACACAAAGATATATAACCCGGAGGTCGTAAATCTTCAGATCGAATCGTGCCGTAATGCCATCGAACTGATGAAAACACCTGTCTATATCAGGAAACAGAACCTGGGCAGTCTCATCAACGACCAGTATCCCGACCTGAACCCCGTTGTGGCGTCGGACCAGCTGTCGATGGTATATAACAAACGCACTCCCTTCCAGCAGGCGGTTATGTATTCGAAGAAAGTGAACGGCAACTGGAGTGAACCTCTGAATATCATCCCCGATCTCGGCCTCGGACAGGAAGAAGGGAACTTTGCAACATCGCTGTCGGCCGACGGGAAAGAACTTTATATCTACAGGCGGGGAACCGACTATGACGGAAACATATATGTCACCAAAAAGACAGGTGACGAAAGGTGGGGAAACATCATCAGGCTTAACGACAACATAAACACCAA
The DNA here is from genome assembly GCA_016936435.1 of Bacteroidales bacterium. Lineage (GTDB taxonomy): Bacteria > Bacteroidota > Bacteroidia > Bacteroidales > VadinHA17 > LD21. The sequence continues at coordinate 11,324 of JAFGXX010000081.1, read as the reverse complement.
ATACTGGGAGTCGCATGGTACGATCTCTCATGACGGCAAGAAGCTCTACTTTACTTCCAACAGGAAAGGATCCCTCGGTGGTCTCGACATCTTCATGTCGGAAAGAGACAGCGCCGATGCATGGGGCCCGGCCGTAAACCTCGGACCGGCAATAAACACGGTCTACAACGAAGACACTCCTTTCCTCAGCGAAGACGACAGGACACTCTTCTTCAGCTCCGAAGGTCATCACAACATGGGAGGTTACGATATCTTTTCGTCACAGCTTCAGGACAACGGAGAATGGTCGGTGCCGGTGAATGCCGGATTCCCTGTCAACAGCACAGGCGACGATCTCTTCTTTTATCCTGTGGAAAAAGGATACCAGGCATATTATTCGATGATGGATGATGAGGGGTTCGGCCTTTCGGACATATATCATCTTGAAATATTCTCCGACAGAAATCCCCGTACCTTTTCAGTCAAGGGAAATGTAAAAGTTGAAGACCTGAAAACTTCTGACGAAGACAGTATTAAAGTCAGCACTGCAAGCATCAGCTTCCCCGGAAATGAGTTCGTTACCTATACTGATCCTCTGACAGGCGATTTCGAGGTAAACGGACTTCACGGGAAGAACAACCTTGTCATTGAAGCACCCTTTATCGAAAGGTACAGCCGTGAGATTGAGCTGCCCCTTAATGCCGGCTCCGACATTTTCGATCTGTCGCCCATCCTCCTTCCGAAAACCGATTTCAACGCAGCCCTGGAAATAAACGAAGCAAAGGTGACAGGCGATTCAACATTCTACACCATCAATACAGAACCCCGGTCGGTGTTACAAGTCATGCACATGGCAGGCGATTCTGTGATTGCCGAAGAACAATTCATCGTAGACGAAAGCCCCTTTATCTACGGGATGAAAAACCGCGACGATATCGATTCGGTTAAATTTGTGATAACGGACAGGTACGGAAATGTTACAGCATCGGTCGTAGCCGTGGAAAAACAAACGGTACCCCGGCGTGTGGAAAGACCTGCCTTCACAAAAGTGCCGGAAAGGGAGGAAATAACGGAGATCATCCCTGTTAAAAAAGACACTGTCGCCCCGCAACCCGAACCTGCTGCCGAACCCATGACGGAACAACCCGAAGCTGAAAAAGGGAAAACATGCCGGTACTGGTATTTCTGGCTGATTGCCGGAGCCGGATTACTTTTCATTATCTTCTTACTTATAAGAAGAAAACGTGACAGATCAGGAAAGTCATAAATAATATAGATATCCTCCCTTAGTGGTTTATTACAATTTATTACATTTGTTATGATGAATAATTTCGGAGGGAAAAATTTCAGGCATCTGGTTCAGATTGCGGTCTTCATGGTCTTCACCTTAAACGCTTCAGGCCAGTCGGCACGTGAGATGAAGGAGATATTCGCCCAGGCCGAGTCTTACTATCTCTATGAAGAATACGAGCTTGCCAACCAGCTTTATATTCTGCTGGAGAATCCCGAAAACCTCAACCTGAGTTACAAGATCGGGACCTGCTATCTCAACATCCCCGATGAAAAGGAAAAAGCCATTCCCTACCTGGAGGCAGCAGTGAAAAATGCAGCTTACGATGCGAAGACAGGCTCCTTCAAAGAAAAAAGAGCCCCTCTCGATGCATGGTTCTACCTTGCCAGGGCCTACATGATCAACAACGACTTTGAAAAAGCTCTCGGCACTTTCAAGACCTTCCAGAACCTGGCAGCCGAGACAGGCAAAAAGGGAATGCAGAACCTCGATTTCGTCAACCAGCAGATAGAAGCCTGCAACAATGCGATCATGCTGGTAGAAAATCCCGTTCCCGTTTCAAAGAAGCTCCTTGGCGAAGGATTTACTCTCGGTGCCATGAACGAAAACCCGGCCGTCAGTTTCGACGGCAATACGATTGTTTATACCGAACGCAGAGGACTTGTTAATGTTATACTGTTCTCCAGAAGAATAAGGGGAAAATGGCAGAATCCGGTGGAGATAACCGGACAACTGAATGCCGGTGAAGACTGTTCGGCATGCGCCCTGAACCATGACGGCACTGAACTGTACCTTTATAAAACCGACATGTTCGACGGTAATATTTACATTTCGAAATATATAAACGACCAGTGGACACCCATCACAAGACTGAATAAAAATATCAACACAAAATTCTACGAGTCGCACGCCTCGGTATCAGCCGACGGAAAAAGACTGTTCTTTACCAGTAACCGCGACGAAGGCGAAGGCGGTCTCGATATCTACATGTCGGAAAAGGATGCCGAAGGGGAATGGGGCCCTGCAGTAAACCTCGGACCAACGGTCAATACTCCGTACAATGAAGAACATCCTTTCATCACGGCTGACGACTCGTTACTCTATTTCTCCTCCGAAGGACATACAAATATGGGAGGTTATGATAATTTCCGCTCCCGTAAAACGTCAGAAGGCTGGGGCAAGCCGGAAAACCTGGGCTACCCCATAAACACTACCGATGATGACAAGTTCTTTAAACCGTTAAATAACGGAAAGAACGCTTTCTATTCCATGAAGACCGATTACAAGAAAAGGGATATCTTTTACCTTGGCCTTGATGGCACAGATGTTAACAACACATGGGAGATCATCGGCAGTTTCGGCCTTAATGATGCACCCCTGACAGAAGGGTCAGACTACTCCGTAAAAGTTGTGGATCTTGCAACCGGAGAGACAGCAGGAATGACTTCTCCCCTCATTTCAACCGGGTATTACTCGGTGACAGTGCCCCCCGGGAAGATGCAGGTCATCTGGTCGGCAGGAGGATATTTCACAAAAACGGCCGACACATTACTGGCCGAAGAGAGTACAGAGATGATCATCACCCTTGATGCAGTTCTAGAAAGAGATTCTTCACTCATTGCCGTATACGAGAAGATCAACCTTGAGGAAATTCCTTTTGTCGAGGCCATCGACAGCAGCATTCTCATAAAGGATATGGTCGTCAGCAATCTCGATGATGTGATCGACTCGGATATACTGTATTATACCGTGCAGGTAATGGCTCTTTACAATCCTGTCGATATCAGCTACTTTAAACATATCGACGACATGAAGGTCATGTACAATGAAAACGACAGGTTTTACAGGTATACATCGGGAAGATTTGCTACAAGGGAAGAAGCTGAAGCCCTGCTGCGTGAGCTGAAACGTAAAGGTTATCCCGATGATATTTTTGTTAAAAAGGTTTCGAGGTAAAAACTGCCTTCAGTCTCCTCTGCATAAACTTAATCAGCCTTTCAGATGAAATGTGAAAAAATAAACCTGAGGGCTATAGAGCCCGAAGACCTCGAGTTGCTTTATGAATGGGAGAACAATGATTCCTACTGGATCATCAGCAATACCGTTGTCCCCTTCTCGAAGTACACGCTGAAAAGATATATCAGGAACTCCCATAAGAATATCTATGAGACCGGACAGTTACGTCTGATGATCGACCTGAGTTCCGGTAAGAAAACCATTGGCACCATTGATATCTTCGACTTTGACCCTTTTCACAAGAGAGCCGGTCTTGGCATTCTTATAGCCGATGAAAAGGAAAGAAAAAAAGGATATGCCACCATGGCCCTGAAATGCCTTATAAAATATTGTTTTACAACACTTCAGCTTCACCAGGTATGGTGCAACATCCTCTCAAACAACTGTGAAAGTATCGATCTCTTTACCAGGCTCGGATTCGTCAGGGCAGGTATCAAGAAGGAATGGATACGCACTCCTGATAGCTGGCTCGATGAACACCTCTTCCAGCTTGTAAACACCAATATTTGATACTTATCACTTTGTGGCAGCAGCCCTGGTATTCCTGTATTCTCCCTTAAAATAATTTATACTGAGGGCATCATACCTCTTCTTCTGCACTTCCAGCCGGGCGAGGAAATCTTCAAAATCCTTAAGCCTGTCAGGAGTCCAGCCGGTCTCTGCAATGGCAAAAGCCCTCGGGAAAGCCATATATTCCATGTGTTCCGGAGTGGATATGTATTCCGTCCACACATTCCCCTGAACTCCAAGAATATGCTTCTGTTCCTCAGGTGTAAGTTCGGCAGGCAGAGGGTTGAATGAATAAACCTTCTCAAGAGGCAGATAACCCCCTATCGCAAGCGGTTCACCGGCAGGTTCTGCCTGGTAATAATCGAGATATACGTGACTGTTGGGAGTCATAATGACATCGTGCTTCTCCTTTGCGGCCGCTATGCCACCTTTGATACCTCTCCACGACATCACTGTAGCTTCAGGTGCAAGACCTCCTTCGAGTATCTCATCCCATCCGATGAGTTTTTTTCCGTTAGCCAGAAGGAATTTCTCTATCCTCTGAATAAAATAACTCTGCAGTTCATGTTCATCGGCTAGTCCTTCATCTTTTATTCTCTTCTGACAAAGACGGCATTTCTCCCATCTTGCCTTTGGCGCTTCATCGCCGCCTATGTGAACATAGGTTCCCGGGAAAAGGGCAAACACCTCGGTAAGGATATCCTGAAGGAAAGTGAAGGTTTCCTCCTTCCCTGCACAGAATATCTCCTGGTGAACTCCCCATTTTGTTGCAACTTCGAAGGGGCCTCCGGTACATGACAACTCCGGGTAAGCTGCAAGAGCCGCCAGGGCATGTCCGGGCATTTCAATCTCGGGAATGACAGTTATGAACCTTTCTTTTGCATAGGCAACAACTTCCTTCACCTCTTCCTGGGTATAGAAGCCTCCGTAACGGGTACCGTCATATTTAAGCGGTGGCCTTCCGGCATGACCGATAACGGTTTCATTCCTGAAGGCACCCACTTCGGTGAGCCTGGGATATTTTTTAATCTCTATCCTCCAGCCCTGGTCCTCCGTGAGATGCCAGTGAAAAGTATTCATCTTATGCAGAGCCAGTATGTCGATATATTTTTTTATTTCAGCCACCGGGAACATGTGACGGCCCACGTCTAGATGCATCCCGCGGTAACTGAATGCAGGTTCATCCCTGATAACGCAGGCAGGCACTTTAACAGCAAACCCTTCCACCATCTGGTCTTTTTCGACTTCGGGAGGCATAAGCTGCCTGAGCGACTGGACAGCATAAAAAAGACCGGCTGCCGTTCCGGCGCTTATCTTTATCTGTTTTGAAGAGATGTCAAGTACATATCCCTCTGCATTTGTAATCTGCGGGTCGTATGCCATGAACACCGATCCCCTCGCAGCTTTTTCACCTTCGATGATTTCCGGGACAGCACCCGAAGGATTTCCGGCGAGTGAGGCAAGAAGCCCGGCAGCAAGTCTGGCTTCATTGTCGCCGGCAGGAATAATGATCCTTGTTCTGGTGGTAAACCTGAAGTGCCCCTTGCCGGGTGTTAAGGAAAGGGGAGCGGGAATGATGGCCGGAACACTTTGAGCAGATTCCGTTGAATTTTTATCGCATCCTGCGAAAATTAACAGGAGAACGGGTAGAAAGATAAGCATTTTTCTCATAGTAAGTGTTTTATATTTAATGTTCTACTTAAATCATCGAAGCTGTTATAAAAAAGGAAGATAATTCTGTTGCCCTGGGTCATCAGGATTTTTGTTCCTGCAAATTAAGCATATAAATATAGGAAGCCTGAAAGTTTAAAAAAAGTAATGTCTGAAAATTATATCAGATGTCAGATGTCTGACTCCGGGCTCAAACCTGAAGCCAGAAGTCCGCATGCAGCCGATATGTCAGCTCCTCTCGACCGTCTTACAGAAGCAGAGATGCCCGAATTCATTAGTTCCTGTCTGAAATGGTCCATGAGCCCGGGTTCGGAAGAGCTATGTTCATCGCCCGGCAATCTGTGATAGGGAAGCAGATTCACCCTGATACCTGTCCCGCTGAGTATCTTCCTTATCTCTTCCAGATGTTGTTCTGTATCGTTTATGCCTTTGAGCATCATATAAGCGATGCTCAGTCTTCTCTTCTTTTTTAACGGGAAACCGGCCATGATCCTGATGATTTCCCGGACAGGGTATTTTTTCTCTGCAGGTACCATCTTCGCCCTCTCTGAAGCGAATGGAGAATAGAGACTTACGACGAGGTTGCATGGCGACTGTTCGAGAAACCTGACTATTGCCGGGGTGATCCCCACGGTTGAAACGGTTATATTCCGCGGACTTATGGCCATACCCCATTCTGCTGTCAACAGCTCACATGCTTTCAGCACATTATCAGTGTTATCGAGAGGTTCACCCATTCCCATGAAAACCACATGGGTTATCGGGCTTATACGCTGACATACGATCACCTGGTTCACAATTTCGCCGGCACCGAGGTCGCCATGAAAGCCGTATTTACCTGTTGCACAGAAGGAACAGCCCATGCGGCATCCCGATTGTGTTGAGACACAAACTGTTTTTCTTTCCTCCTCAGGGATGAATACTGTTTCAAATTTTATATTAGGTCTGCCGGAGAAGAGGAATTTGACGCTGCCGTCGGCAGAGGATGAAGATGAGAGAGGCTCACAGATACCTGGCTCTGAACGCTCCTGAAGATATTCCTTCAGATGTCTGGAGACTCCCGGTATAATGGAAAGGTCGCTGACACCCTTCTTGTAGAGAGAGTTTGATATTTTCAATGCATGCTCACGGGTAAATCCTCCCGGCTCAATAAGACCATAAATCTCGTCAGCGCTTAGTCCTGTAAGCTTTACTTTTTCCATGTCGGATACAGAGGTACAAAAATAATACGATTAACATGAATAGAGAGTATCCTCTGATAAATGTCTGGAAATAACAGGAAGCTGGCCAAAAAAATGCCCGGATCTTCTGTTATAACTATGTTGAAGGATTGTCTATTGAAAATAAAGAAAAAGATGAAAGACATCCAGCCCTGATTATCGCACAATTGGGTATCTTAGTAATTTAATCAGCTATCGGGAAGACTGATATACAATTTTTAAAACTACCATGACAAATCCTGATTCCTTGTACGTTTATTATATCTCAGGTACCGGTAACGCCCGTCTTACATCTCAATGGATCATAGAAGTGGCTGACAAAAAGGGTATGAAAACAGTCGTACAACAGATCGACAGACTCCGGAAAACCGACCTGCCATTACCTGAAGAAAGGCCACTGACAGGATTTGTCTACCCCACTCACGGATTCAACGCAGCACCGCTAATGTTGAAATTCATTGCAGGATTTCCACGTGGTGACGGAAGGGAGATATTTCTTGCAAACACCAGGGCAGGAATGAAATTGTATAAATTATTCACTCCCGGACTTTCAGGACTGGCACTCATCGTACCTGCATTGATACTCAGGCTTAAAGGGTACAGATGTGTCGGATTCCGTCCTGTCGATCTTCCATCCAACTGGATATCTGTCCACCCGGGATTAAAAACAAAAGTAATAGAATCTATCATTGACCATTGGGAGCCCAAAGTGAAGAAGTTCGCTGAAGATATCCTGGCAGGAAAGAGAATTTACAGGGGTCTTTACAGTCTTCCGGTCGACCTGGTTTTAATTCCTGTTGCTGCAGCATATTACCTGGCCGGACGATTTTTCCTTGCCAAAACATTTATTGCGAACAGTAATTGCAATAACTGCGGTATCTGTATTGAGGAATGCCCTACGGAATCGATTACCATGATCAGGGGCCGCCCTTACTGGAAAATGACCTGTGAAAGCTGCATGAGATGTATGAACCGATGTCCGCAGCAGGCTATCGAGACTGCTCATGGAATGGCAACAGGCATGATCTTACTTGCATCGGCAGCATACGGATGGCTTATTAAGACCGTAATCGAATTTACAGGTCTTGCGCCCTCAGCATGGTGGTGGAAAGGATTTTCAGATCTGTTGAGCTTCGGACTTATGGTCGCAGTTGCATATATTGTATATCTTATAATGCATTACGGAATGCATTTCAGGGCAGTCAGGATAGTGGTCAGATTTACCTCACTGACAGCCATACCCGGATGGAGAAGATACAGTTACCTTATCCGTGGCAGAAAGAAAAAGAATAATGACAGTTAATAATAATTGAAACAGAAGATGAAAACAGCACCTTTGCTGATGATACTGTTCGCCACCCTTTTCTCCTGCACGGGAGGTGGTAAAAAAGAAATTCAAAACCATAAACTCATGACAAATAACAAACCAGACTCCTATGGATATGACCGCGATTTTCTTCGTGAACATGCCGGCATTATCGAACTGAAACGGGGTAATTCGGCTGTGGCAATTGTTCCCGGCTGGCAGGGTAGGGTCATGACGAGCACGGCAGAAGGCGACGGCGGCTTCAGCTACGGATGGATAAACCACAACCTGATTGCTTTGGGAGAGATACAGCCTCACATGAATGCCTTCGGAGGGGAGGAAAGACTCTGGCTGGGCCCGGAAGGAGGCCAGTTCTCAATCTTCTTCAAAAAAGGTGATGAATTCATCTACGAAAACTGGCAGACACCGGCATTTCTCGACACAATACCCTTTGAGGTGGCAGCGAAGTCCGATTCCTCGGTTCTGTTCTGTCACGAAACCGAAGCCCTTAACTATAGCGGCACTCCGTTGAAGTTCAGGATAGAAAGGGAAGTGACACTAATGACGGAGGAGGGTATCATGAGGGAGACAGGCATAGACCTGAGCGGACTTAGCAGTGTGTCGTACAGGTCGGTCAACAGGCTCAGAAATACCGGCGCCCTGGAATGGACGAAGGAAAGCGGGCTTCTGTCAGTATGGATGCTGGGGATGTTTATCCCTTCTCCGTCGGTGGTGGTTGTAATTCCATATAACCAGGGTGACGAAAAAATCATGGGCCCCCCGGTTAATGATAAATATTTTGGCAGCATCGCCGGTGACAGGCTGAAGGTCAGCGGCAGTCACATTTTTTTCAGGGCCGACGGAAAGAGCCGTGGCAAGATCGGGATTCCGCCATTAAGGGCAAAGGGCACGATGGGAAGCTACGACTCTGCAAACAATATCCTTACACTACTTATCTGCAGGTTGCCTGAAGGAGTTACCGATTATGTGAACTCCGCATGGGAGATACAGGAAAAGCCATACTCCGGCGATGCGCTCAACTCATACAACGACGGTCCCCTGGAAGACGGGTCACAGATGGGTCCTTTTTACGAGCTTGAGAGCTCTTCTCCTGCCGCAGCGCTTAAACCAGGTGAAGAGTTGACACACACACAGTTCACTCTTCATCTTACAGGAAATAAGGATATACTCGACAGTATTTGCCGTAAAGCACTTGGCTTGTCATTGGCAGAAGCAGAAACAGCTTTTATGTGATCAGTTATACCTCCAACAAAAAAAAGAGGCCGGAATCTCTGCTCCATTTTGAAAAGACAGCAAGACCGCAAGACTGCAAGACCGCACGACCGCACGACAATTACAGTAACCCCTTATTCTTAAGTAAAGGTTCAATAACAGGTTCACGTCCGCGGAAGTTAACATACATCTGCATGGGATCCATTATTCCGTTCTTTTCCAGGACGTTACGACGGAAGGATTCAGCTGTTGCACTGTCGAAGATACCTTTTTCCTGAAATGCCCCGAAAGCATCGTTATCGAGCACCGAAGCCCATGTGTAGGCATAGTAGCCTGCATCATATCCTCCGGTTATATGGGTGAAATAGGTGCTTCTGTACCTGGACACAATTTCAGGTATGAGGCCGATCTTTGTCAGGTATTCCTTTTCGAAATTCTGGATGTCAATCTCAGCCGGAGCTTCAAGTGTATGGTAAGCCATGTCGAGCAGTGAAGCTGCATATACCTCGGTGTTGGCAAAACCCTGGTTGAAGTAACCGCTGTTCCTTATCTTTCCGACAAGGGCTGCAGGGATGACCTCACCTGTCTGGTAATGTCTTGCATAGATGCTGAGCATCTCCGGTTCGAGAGCCCAGTGTTCCATTATCTGTGAAGGAAGCTCCACGAAATCCCAGGCTACATAGGTTCTGTTGTATGAGTTTCTGTTGAAGAGGTTATCGAGAGCATGTCCAAATTCGTGGAAGATTGTTGTCACCTCGTCGAGGCTTAGCAGCGAAGGTGTGTCGCCTGTGGGCCTTGTAAAGTTACCCACCGTTGTTACTACCGGCCTTATGCTCTTCCCGTCAACTATCCTGTGGCTTCTGTAGGTTCCGCACCATGCTCCCTGGCGTTTGCTCGCACGCGGGAAATAATCGGTATACAGGACACCTATATGTGTACCGTCGGCTTCTTTCACCTCGAAAGCTGAGGCTTCCGGATGAGGAAGGGGGCAGTCGGCTATGGGGGTGAATGTTATTCCCCACAGTTTTGTGGCACATGCGAATACTCCTTCCCTGACGTTCTCGAATTTGAAATAGGGTCTCAGTTCCGTGTCGTCGAGATCGTACTTCTGTTTTCTGAGTTTTTCGGCGTAATACCACCAGTCGGAAGGTTCAAGTTTGAAGTTTCCTCCTTCCCTGTTGATGATGGCCTGCATCTCTGCAACTTCTTTCTTTGCGACAGAATTGGCTTTTTCGAACAGACCGTTAAGAAGACTGAATACATTTTCGGGGTTTTTGGCCATCCTTGGTTCAAGAACCAGGTGGGCATGGGTTTTATATCCCAGCAGCGCAGCCCTTTCGGCACGGAGTTTTATGATCTCGGCAAGAATTTCATTATTATCGTATTCGTTTCCATTGTTGCCACGCATAATGTAGGCATTGTAAAGGGTTCGTCTGAGATCCCTGTCGGTTGAATAGGTAATGAAGGGATACATGCTGGGGCGCTGGGTGGTAAAAAGCCATTTGCCTTCCTGACCGGCTGCCTTTGCAGCATCGGCGGCAGCGGTGATGACCGTTTCGGGAAGCCCTTTCAGATCGTCCTTACCTACAAAAAGCTTATAGTCGTTGGTCTCCTGCAATACGTTCTGATCGTATTTTACGGTGAGTAGAGAGAGTCGCTGGTTGATCTTCTTCAGTGTCTCCTGGTCTTCCAGATCCAGGTTGGCTCCGTTCCTTACAAGCTCTTTGTACAGGTTATCGAGGATAAACTTCTGTTCGTCCGTAAGATTGAATTCTGCCTGGTTTTCCCACACGGATTTAATCCTGGCAAAAAGTTCAGGGTTGAGTCTGATCTCGTCACCATATTCGGTAAGCCGTGGTGATATTTCTACTTCTATCTGCTGAAGCGAGTCGCTGGTGTTTGCGCTTGCCTGTCCGAAGAAGACCGAAGAAACCCTTTGAAGCAGTTCTCCGCTGCGGTCGAGAGCTTCGATGGTATTTTCGAATGTAGGTTTTTCGCTGTTTCCGAGTATCTCCCGGATCTCCTTTCTGCCCTGTTCCATTCCGGCTTCGAATGCCGGCATGTAATGTACAGCGTGTATTTTTTCGAAGGGAGGAAC
>JAFGXX010000080.1 GCA_016936435.1 Bacteroidales bacterium | reverse complement strand
TGGTACCCGCCGATGAAGGAAAGAAGAGACCTTTGCGTACCCTGACCCCCGAAGGTCCGGTAATACAGGAAAGCCTTGGCGAAAAAGGCCAGGCAGCAACCTATCAGGACCTCCTCAAGGATCCTGCTGATGAAGAGATATTTAAGTATTTCGCAACATCGAAACTGATGCTTTGGGATGGTGTTTCAGTAACTCAGACAGGGAAACCTGCAATTTACACAGGCTTCAGCCCTTCTCCTGACGGAAAGTACCTGATGGTAACTATAACAGCCGAACCTTTTTCCTATACCGTACCATATTATTATTTCCCCTCCACAACAGAGATCTGGGATATGAAGGGAAAGAAACTGCGAACACTCCTTGACAAACCGCTGATTGAAAACCTGCCAAGAGGCTACGATGTGGTTTTGCCGGGTCCTCGTTCTTTCACCTGGCGTTCTGACCGACCTGCCACCATGACCTGGGTAGAGGCTCTCGACAATGGAGACTATTCGAATGAAATGACCTTCCACGACCAGGTATACCTGCTTGAAGCTCCTTTCAGCGGAGCACCGGTGAAGTTTATTGCAACCGAAATGAGATTCAGCGGTATAACATGGGGGCGAGACGATTTTGCTGTGATCAGCGAGGGTCTTAGCCGTACCAGGATACGCGTGATAAGCTCCTTCAGCCCCGCACAACCACAGGAAACAAAGAATAAATTGTTTGAGTATAACGGTGATGACCGCTATAATAATCCCGGCTCTTTTGTCACAGCAGATAACCAGTACGGACGGAGTCAGCTTCTGTTTACCAGCAGGGGAAGGTCGTTGGTGCTTTCAGGGAGAGGTTCTTCTCCGCAGGGCGATAATCCTTTCCTCGACAGGTATGACCTGAAAACAGGAAAAACCACACGCCTGTGGCAATCACAAGCGCCATATTATGAATCGGTTTCAGAAATTCTCGATATCGAAAAAGGGCTCTTGCTAACAAGCCGGCAGTCGGTGACAGAGGTTCCCAATTACTTTATCCGTAATATCCGAAATGGAAAACTTACTCAGGTCACAAAGTTTGAGAACCCTTATCCCCAGTTAACAGGGATACATAAGGAACTTGTTAAATACAAACGTAACGACAGTCTCGACCTTTCTTTTACACTCTATCTGCCGGCCGGCTACGACAGGACCAGGGATAAGCCACTACCCACACTTCTGTGGGCATATCCGCGCGAATTCAATGATCCATCTGCAGCTGGACAGGTAAGCGGTTCACCTTACACTTTCACAAGGATAAGTCCTGCTTCGGCGCTTGTTTATGTAACCCAGGGTTATGCAATACTTATGGATGCTTCGTTCCCTATAGTCGGAACAGGAGGAAAAGAACCCAACGACACTTTCGTGGAACAGCTCGTTGCCAATGCTGAAGCTGCAATCAACAAGGCTGTGGAAATGGGAGTGACGGATCCCAAAAGGGTAGCGGTAAGCGGTCACTCCTACGGTGCCTTTATGACGGCGAACCTGCTGGCCCATTCCCGTCTTTTTGCGGCTGGTATTGCAGAAAGCGGGGCCTATAACAGGACACTTACGCCATTCGGTTTCCAGAATGAAAGGAGAACCTACTGGGAAGCCCCCCATATTTACAACACCATGTCACCTTTCATGAATGCCGACAAGGTTAAGGATCCTATAATGCTCATTCACGGAATAGCTGATAATAACAGCGGGACTTTCCCTATACAGAGCGAAAGGTTCTATGCCGCACTCAAAGGACATGGCGCAGTGGTAAGACTCGTTATGCTTCCCAACGAAAGCCACGGGTATGCAGCACGGGAAACCATACTTCACAAACACTGGGAAGTGCTTAACTGGATGAACAAATATGTCAGGGACAGGAAATAACCTGAAAATACGGTCGCAGAACTTTTATTATCTTTAAAAAATAGCGTAAATTTGATATAGGTTAAATGCGGGAATAAACATATTAATGATTGTATAGTGCTGTTTTATAGTAATTTAAAATACACGAATCATGGCAAAATTTGTTTACCTTACCTGCACTCCGGAGGCGTTGGTAGCTTCAATGCTTCCTCCCGAAGGATTCGGGATGTATCTGTCGACAGGCACCAAAAAACGCAATAAGGGACAGACAATTTTTTTCGAGGTTGACCTTAACGCGATTGAGGACAAAATCGACATTGACAGCATGAACTCAAGATGTGTTGCCAAAGAAGATGGAAGTCCCAAGAGTTCCGTTTATCTGTCCGTTTACCGGGTTCTCGAAATGATCCCGCTGCAGGCATTGAAAAGCCTTTATCTGACTACCGACCACGGATGCGTACTTGAACTGAAGAAAGCTCCTTATGATAAATCGAAAGAAAGTCTTAAGGAGCTGCATCTGTACCAGGAACTATGTCCTGTCACTCCTCTTGTAGCCAGCGGTCTTCCTCCTTCGGTATTCATGAAAAATCTTACCGACGGATCGAAACCGATAACACTGCCAAAGCTCCTCTTTGTCGAACTCAAGCTGGGTGAACTCGCCAGCGACCCACTAAGGGGTTCGGCAGAGCATCTTCCATACAGCAATATAGGACACCTGAGAGACTGCCTTGAGATACTCCGGGGAGAATATGAAAAGCATATGAAAACGGTCCAGAGAACTTTCTCGGGTACTCTGCTTTACCGGACCATTGAATCGGGGTTCTACGTGGGAGAGAAGGATGAAATGATATTTTATCCTTATCCTTCAATGAAGGAGCTTGAAGACATCAATTACGAATTTTTCAGAGGTATTTAAATAAATTTTCAGCACAGCTTATCTCCGGCATCCCTTCAGCCAGGAATAAGCTGCTGGATCGTCGCTTTATGTGGCTTTGTGCCGGATGTTAACGTTCCGGGTGGTTGGCGCGGAAAGAACTACCATCTGCACGATCATCAGGGATGAGCAGGGCTGATTAGGACTATAAACAGGCATACTCCTTTATCATTATTTTAATACTTTCCTCTATATTCAATAATATCAGCTTTTTCATTTGAAAAAATCAAAAACTAGTTTAGTTTTGTAGCCTCAAAATAAAATTTTAAAAACTAATTAAAACGGATATCATGATTGACGCTATTTTTTGGATTGTTCCGGTTGCGGCTCTCTTTGCACTTCTGTTTGCATGGCTCTTCTACCGCAGCATGAAACTGCAGGAAGAAGGGACAGACAGGATGAAGGAGATAGCTGAATACGTAAGGGAAGGTGCGATGGCTTACCTGAATCGTCAGTACTCTGTAGTGATAAAGGTTTTCCTAATCCTTGTTATACTTCTGACGGTACTGGCCTATTTTGGAATCCAGAACCCCTTTGTGCCGGTGGCATTTCTTACCGGCGGATTTTTCTCAGGGCTCTGTGGTTATCTGGGGATGAAGACTGCCACTTTCGCATCTAACCGTACAGCATGGGCAGCATCAAAGTCGCTCAATAAAGGCCTTCAGGTAGCTCTCAGGAGCGGTGCCGTTATGGGACTTGTTGTTGTAGGCTTTGGCCTCCTCGATATTGCCATCTGGTTCCTGATTCTCAACGAGCTGGTTTTCACCCCTGAGAATATGGAAACGGGAGTCAGGTTCCTCGGTCTTACTTTTGTCCATCCGGGAACAACCGAACATGAAAAACTTATAGAGATCACTGCAATAATGCTTACTTTCGGTATGGGTGCTTCAACTCAGGCACTCTTTGCACGTGTTGGAGGCGGAATCTTTACCAAAGCTGCTGACGTGGGCGCTGACCTTGTAGGTAAAGTTGAAGCCGGCATACCCGAGGATGATCCGCGCAACCCTGCAACGATTGCTGATAATGTCGGAGATAATGTTGGTGATGTAGCCGGAATGGGAGCCGACCTTTACGAATCCTATGCCGGATCTATACTTGCTACAGCAGCTCTCGGTGCTGCATTGCCTATAGCTTCAGGCATGGGCCAGATGGATGCCGTGATAGCGCCCATGATCGTGTCTGCAATTGGAATCTTCCTTTCGATAGCCGGAGTATACTTCGTAAGAACAAAGGAGTCAGCCACACCCAAAACTCTTCTTAATGCCCTTCTTCTGGGAACAGGAGGAAGCTCAGCCCTGATACTTGTTGTGCTGGCAATTATGGCTTTCGCCGGAATGATAACCTGGGGAGTGTTCGGTTCTGCCGTTGCCGGTCTGCTGTCGGGTGTAATTATTGGTCAGTCGACAGAATATTTTACGTCCGACGGTAACAAACCCACACAGGGAATTGCAAAACAGGCACAGCAGGGCCCTGCAACAGTCATTATCGAAGGTATGGCTGTAGGAATGCAGTCGACATGGATCCCTGTTTTAACAATTGTTGCCGGTATCATTGCAGCCTACGGCTTTGCAGGAGGCTTCAGCAACTTTGCCATGGGCGTTTACGGAATAGGTTTTGCAGCTGTCGGTATGCTTTCAACTCTCGGAATAACACTTGCCACTGACGCATTCGGACCTATAGCCGATAATGCCGGAGGTAATGCTGAGATGTCGGAACTTCCGAAGGAAGTAAGGGAAAGGACTGATGCTCTCGACGGACTTGGAAATACAACTGCAGCTACAGGAAAAGGTTTTGCTATTGGTTCTGCAGCTCTTACCGCAATGGCTCTTATGGCTGCCTATATGGAAGAAGTAAGGCTCTGGCTTGGCAGACTCATAGACAAAGCGCCGGAACAGTTCAAGCAAATAGGTGATACAATTTTCTATAATGACGTTGTCCCTGCAGTTAAGGAAGGACAGACAGCAATACATATTACAGCTGCAACTGTTAAGGATTTTGCAACTGCATACGATCTTTCTCTTTTCAACCCCATCCTCCTTGGCGGTGTGTTCATCGGAGCAATGATGGCATTTCTTTTCAGCTCAATGAGCATGAAAGCCGTCGGTCGTGCAGCCGGTAAAATGGTTGAGGAAGTCAGACGCCAGTTCCGTGAGATCCCCGGAATTATGGAAGGTAAAGCAAAACCCGATTATGCAAGGTGTGTCGAAATATCGACAAAAGGAGCACAGAGTGAAATGCTTGTTCCCTCCCTTATTGCCATAGTAGTTCCCCTGCTGATAGGAGTATTCTTCGGCGTGGCAGGTGTTATCGGACTTCTTGCAGGCGGTCTTAGCTCAGGATTTGTGCTGGCAAGTATGCTTAATAATTCGGGTGGCGCATGGGATAATGCCAAGAAATTCATTGAAAAAGGTAACTACGGAGGTAAAAAGAGCGAACCTCACAAAGCTTCGGTTGTCGGTGACACGGTAGGTGATCCTTTCAAGGATACCTCAGGCCCTTCACTGAACATCCTCATCAAGCTTATGTCGATGGTTTCCGTTGTTATGGCAGGACTGACAGTGACGTTCAGCCTGATAGGTTAAAATATTTTTAGAATATTTTTTGTAGAGACGTCCGTCGGGCGTCTCTACATTATTTAAAACACCTGTTGATGACACTACCGACCCTTACTGACATCAGGTCCGCCCACGAACGGATAAAGCCATTTATCCACAGGACGCCTGTGTTGAAGTCGCAGCAGCTTAACAGGATGTTCGGATGCGAGCTCTTCTTTAAATGTGAGAACTTTCAAAAGGTCGGAGCCTTCAAGTTCAGGGGAGCCACCAACGCTGTTCTGTCACTTTCCGGAGAGGAGAAGGAAAGAGGAGTGGTAACACATTCATCGGGTAACCATGCCGCCGCCCTTGCCCTGGCCGCCAGGATGAACAAAGTAAAGGCCTACATCGTAATGCCTGAGACGGCACCTGTAGTCAAAAAAGATGCAGTTGCAGGATACGGTGCCGCCATAAGTTTCTGCAAGCCGACACTTCAGGCAAGGGAAGAAGCTGCTGATGAGATAATCGGAAAAACAGGTGCAACACTTATTCATCCTTATGATAATTTTAATGTGATATGCGGACAGGGTACGGCAGCCCTCGAACTGCTTGAGGATACTGAAAATATTGATGTGATAGTGGCTCCTGTAGGTGGTGGAGGCCTCATGAGCGGAACTTCAACAGCGGCAAGAGGTATTGATCCTGCAATAAAAATCATTGGTGCGGAGCCCCTCAATGCCAATGACGCATGGAAATCATTCACCACCGGAATTCTCACTCCTTCTGTTAATCCGCTAACAGTAGCTGACGGGCTGCTGACATCACTGAGTGAACTTACATTTTCCGTTATCAGGAATAACGTCGACGACATTTTTACAGTCACTGAAGAGTCTATAATCGAATGTATGCTGCTTGTGTGGGAGAGGATGAAGATAATTATAGAACCATCTTCAGCAACTGTCCTTGCGGCTGTAAAGGAACATCCTTCCTTTTTCAGGGGAAGAAGAGCAGGTCTTATCATTTCAGGAGGAAACGTCGATTTCAGGAAACTGCCATTCTAATTTCTCTTCCTGAAAAATGCTGAAACCGGATAATGATCCGAATATCTTACTTTTGTTATTTCGAAATTTCTGCTTTCCAGTGATTTGTCGTCGTAAATGATGTAATCGATCCTGTTGGCGGGATAATAACCACGGTAGGTAAAACCTGCTCCATAACCCGAGCTTACAAAGGCATCGTTTAGATCACCCCTCATCCTGCGGTAAGTATATGATACCGGAGTGTCGTTGAAGTCTCCAGCTATAATTACCGGATAAGGGGATCGGTTTATCTGGCCTTTTACCACATCTGCCTGTCCGGCCCTTCTAATAAAAGCTCTCCTGAGGCTGACTGAGAGGTTCTTCATCGTTTCAAGGGCTTCATTGTCCGACGACCCGGCCATTTCCTCTACAAATGACTTTTCCATGCTCCTGAGCCTGAACGACTGCAGATGGTTGTTGAAGATCCTGAATGTATCATTTTCTATCACCACATCTGTAAAGATCGTCAGTCCTGATGAACCCGGATGTACTATCTGTCCGCGGTTAATTATCGGAAAACGGCTGTAAGTTACTATACCGTAATAACTGTTTGTCCTCATGGCCGTCAGTTTCATATGGGAATGATAATTTTTACCCAGAGCTGATCTTATCCTGCTGTCCTTTTCTTTCGGATCCCCTTTCATATAGAACTCCTGCAGACAAATGATATCGGGTTTTTGCTCTTTCAGAAATGCGATAATCATTCTTTCAGAACCTGAGGTGTTACTTTCATATATATTGAAAAGTCTTACATTGTAACTCGTCACTTTGAAAGTTCCTTCAGTGCTCTGATCAGGTTTATCTATCCTGATAAAATTCGACAGATGATTTACCCCGGCGATTATCACTGCCACTGATATCAATGCTTCCGGTCGTAAAAGCACAGCCCATGTGAGGGCAAGCATTATGTTAATAAGCAGCAGATATGGATAGGCAAGCCCGAATAGTGCAGGTAGTGCAAACTTTTCGGGGATTATATGGACGGCCAGATATGAAAACAGAAGTGCCAGGGCCAACAATATGTTAACTCCCAGCAGTCCTTTGTAAACAAGCTTTTTCACCTTTCAGTTTTTATTCTGGCTCTCCCTGAAAAGAAAGTCCTTTTCTTCCCTTGTCAGACTGTCGTAACCGCCCCTGGATATCTTTTCAAGTATTTTGTTGATCTTTGCCTGCCTCTCTGCCTTAGTCTTGTTATAATCATAATCTGTTACCGGCTTCTTATGAGTGACCTTCATTTTTTTTGCCGGCCTGAATATTGTGGATATCGAATCGATGATACTGTTTATCCATTTCCCGGGATCACGTCCTTTTCGCATACTGACGATATAGAGATATCCGAACAGCGCCCCGCCCATGTGTGCAAGCTTCCCTCCCGAGTTAACAGAGAAATCCATCACCGAAGTCAATACAAAAATTCCCAGGGCTATGTAAATGATTTTTATCCTTCCAAGAAGGAAAAGTGTTATTGAGTAATTCGGAACGTATACTGCTATGGCCATTACCACAGCCATTACTGAAGCAGATGCACCAATCGCAACAGAAATATCGAGTTGTTCCGTAAAAGCCGGAAAAATATTGAATGAGAGAACAAAAAGAATTGCACCACATATACCTCCGAGCAGATATACAGCCACAAGCTTTTTCTGGTCGAGATATTCAAGAAAGATCTTACCAAACCAGTACAGCCAGAGCATATTGAAGAGTATATGCCAGATGTCTTTGTGGGTAAACATGTATGTTATTATGGTCCATGGTTTTACCAACAATAACTTTAATGATGCCGGGATTGCAAGAAGATGGATGGATTTTTCCGTGAGAAGGGGGTTTTTCATCAGAAAAGCTATGACTGACATTACTGCAATAGCAATGAAGACAGCAATATTGATGTAGATAAGCCGGATAAGGTAATTTCCTTTCCTGAAACTCTCTTTTATGTCATTCCAGAGTCCCATCAGTAGAGCGTTTTTTTCGTTTTATTCCAGTATTTGATCAGAAGCCAGCCAAACAACATGCCTCCGAGGTGTGCGAAATGTGCTATATTGCTTCCGGGTTGTGAAAATGCAAGGAAGAGTTCGAGAACGCCATAAAAGATCACAAAATATTTTGCCCTTATGGGTATGGGTGGAAAAATTATCATAAGCTGGGTGTTGGGAAAGAGAACGCCAAAAGCCAGAAGGACGCCAAAGACTGCACCCGAAGCTCCCACCGTTACAGTGTTCAGAAGTATCTGCAGCGATTTCATCGCTTCGTCGGTGTAGAGTTTGCTTTCTTCCCAGTACGAAACTCCTTCTTTGATAACCATCTGAACCTGTTCAGGGGTGAGCATCCTGGACAGCTTGTCATATTCAAAAGCAATTACCGTTTCATGTACAAAAGCTGCGCCCAGGCCTGTAACAAAATAATAGAGCAGAAAACGTTTCGGGCCCCAGACGTTTTCAAGTGCCTGGCCGAATATGTAAACCGCATACATGTTGAAGAGGATGTGCATGAAATTGGCATGCATGAACATGTGAGTAACGATCTGCAGGGGCATGAAACTTTCAGATTTAGGGAAATAAAGACCTAGCAGCCTGTTCAGGTCAACACCAAATGTCCTTGCTCCTATAGCCATTGCCAGGAACATCAGGATGTTGATCATAATGATGTTTTTGACCACGGGTGTCATCGAAAAAAATCCTCTTCCGTATCCGTTCATTGTAGGGTTTTAATGGTTTCTATTTTTTATCCGGTTATCTGAATCTCCTGTCAAGCTCTTCAAGTGTAAGTATGCTTATGATCGCTTTCCCTTTTGGTGAGTAATTCGGTGACTGACATGCGAAGAGGTTATCAAAAATGTCTTCCATCTCAGTCTGACCGAGGCTTTTGCCGTAAGGGATTGCTGTAGCTTCTGCCATGGCTGCCGCCAGTCTTTCGTTTGTTCCCCGCAGGGGACTGTTCTCATTCGATCTGAATTCCTCGATAAATATTCCGATCATCGATGCCGGGTCATTAATTAAAAATTCAGAAGGTCTTCCCCTGACAGAGATCTTATTACCAGCAGAAAACACCAAAGTGAATCCGATTTTTTCAAGGTCTTCCGCGATCTCTTTCATGATCTGAAAGTCGGCCGCATTTAACTCCAGGGGAACAGGAAAAAGCTCGCTCTGGCTGGCATGGTTACGGTTTTCGGGCTGACTTATGAATTTCTCATAAAGGATGCGTTCATGGGCTCTTTTCTGGTCGATTAGCATAAGTCCCGATTTTACCGGGCAAACGATATATTTGTTTTTAATCTGGAAGAACTTCCTTGCCGTTTCTCCTTTGTCCTGAGGAAGCAGAAAATTTTCTTTCCCGCCTGAAGCATCGGGGAAAAGCTTCTCCCAGTTCTCACTTCCTTCTTTCCCATATCTTCCGGCCAGGGAAGGGCGTGATCCTGTCTCATCGCTGTCGAAGGGATTGTAAGCGGGATTGATTTTTATTTCGGGTTGTCTCGGGAAGTTATTGACAGAGCCTTTTAGCGGAATTTCGACAAGGGATTCTCCCCTGAAATCTATCGAAGGAACTATATTAAACCTGCCGAGCGCTTCCCTGACGGAAGCCATAAGGATTTGCCAGATAGCTCGTTCATCCTCAAATTTGATCTCTGTTTTTGTCGGATGTATATTTACGTCAATGGTTGCAGGATCGGATTCCATAAAGATGAAATAGGCAGGCAGCATATCCGGGGCAATAATGTTCTGGTAGGCTTCCATTACAGCTTTGTGGAAGTAGGAATGCCTCATGAACCTGTTGTTGATGAAGAAGAACTGTTCTCCGTAAGTCCTGCGTGCACTTTCCGGTTTGCCAACAAAACCTTTTATGGCAATAAGGCTGGTCTCTGTTTCAACATTTATGAGGTCCTGGTTTATCTGCTTTCCAAAAACAGCTATTACACGCTGTCTCCTGTTTGCCGGATGAAGATTGTATATCACCGTGTCGTTGTGATAAAGAGAGAAATGTATCTCCGTGTGGGCAAGAACGATTTTCTGGAATTCATTGATTATGTGCCGGAATTCGGTTGTATCCGATTTAAGGAACTTCCTCCGTGCCGGGACGTTATAGAACAGGTTCCTGACAGAAAAACCTGAACCTTTCGGACAGCTGCAGGGTTCCTGAGTTTCAACCCGCGATCCGTTTATTATAACAAGAGTGCCTGCTTCATCCTCATCTCTTCTTGTCCTGAGTTCCACCATTGCCACTGCTGCTATTGAAGCCAGGGCTTCGCCGCGGAAACCTTTGGTCATGATCGATGAGAGATCATCGGCGTTCGATATCTTCGAGGTTGCATGACGTTCGAAGGAAAGTCTTGCATCTGTTTCCGACATGCCAGATCCGTCGTCAATGACCTGTATAAGGGTTTTGCCTGAATCCCTTATGATGACCGTTATATTCAGGCCTCTTGCATCCACGGCATTCTCCATCAGCTCTTTGACAACCGATGCAGGCCTCTGGATAACCTCTCCGGCAGCTATCTGGTTAGCTACCGAATCAGGAAGAAGCTTGATAATATCCGACATCTCAGTCTGTCTTTCAAAAATTGACCACAAAGATAAAAATATTTATCGGATGAGCTTCTGATGAGGTCATTCCACAATGACTACATTGTAATCCATATTCCTTATATTTGAAGAAAAATAGTCAGATGAAAAGGTCAGGTATTCTTGCAGCTCTTCTTGTTTTTTATGTTTTCTGGAGTTGTTCGGGTGACTCCGGTAAAGACTCAATAAAGGTCATGACATTCAATATAAGGTACGATAATCCTCGCGACAGTCTGAATGCCTGGCCCAACAGGGCAGCAATGGTATGTGAGTTTCTTAAGGAAGAAGAACCCGACCTGATAGGGATGCAGGAAGTTCTTTACAGGCAGTATGAGGTACTCGACTCTGCCCTGAAAGATTATGGTTCGGTGGGAGTGGGCAGAAGCGACGGGGCTAAAGGCGGCGAGCTGAACCCCGTGTTTTACAGAAAAGACCGTTTCGACCTCGTTAGAACAAAAACATTCTGGCTATCTGAAACACCCGAGGTGCCGGGCTCTCAGGCCTGGGGCGCCAACCTGCCGAGAATAGTGACATGGATGGAGCTGTCGGACAAACAAACAGGTGAACATCTCTATTTTTTCAACACCCACTTTGCACATGATTCCGATTCCGCAAGGATAATGAGCTCAGCACTTCTTCTCTCGAAGATCGACAGTATAGCTTCAGATTTTCCATTCATAGTAACAGGCGACTTTAACCAGCTTCCGACAAGTAAAGGTTATTCAGTACTGACGGGCCCGGCAGAAAGCGTTCCTCTGCTTAAGGATTCCTGGGAGATAACAGAAGCAAACCCCGGAGGTCCCGGCTATACTTTCAACGGATTCTCCGACAGACAGGGAAGTGGCAGGATAGATTATGTCTTCGTAAGGAATGGCATGAAAGTATTCAGTCATACCGTCACAGTTAAAAAAGAAGGCAACGTTTATATATCCGACCACTGGCCGGTAACAGCGGTAGTATCGGTAAAATAAAGGTTTAGGTCAGGCTGTTTTC
>JAFGXX010000079.1 GCA_016936435.1 Bacteroidales bacterium | reverse complement strand
TATGTCGCCAAACCGGTAAAAAGGTTTTGAAGGATTGTTAAAGATATCTTTCATCATGTGCCTGCGGCTCCCATAAATACAATAAGTGACATCCTGCTGCCTTTGCCATATCGCTCTTAATTTTTTCTCAAATGATTCAAAATTGCTGAAACTTGCGAGATTCTGGAACTCATCGATACAGACGATCATTTTTATCTTCTTCTGCTTTGCTATTGTTTCTGCCAGATTGAGGATCTCATCTTCGTTTTTCTTTATCTCCTCCCAGTCAAAACTGATACTGAAATCATTCACGGGATCAATTCCTATATGTATTTTAGGAAGCAGAATTTTAAAAAATGTGCGGGCATTCCTTGCCCATTCCTGCCATTTTGAAGAGGATGCCCGTATCAGTTCACGGGCAAATTTTTCCATAAACTGTTCTTCTGAACTGACAGTGAACAGGTCTATTACCGCTATCCGGAAATCTTTATTGTCTTTCCCGATTCTGGCGACAGTTTTCTCGACCAACGAAGATTTTCCCCATCTTCTGGGAGAAATCAGTGTTGTATTAATTCCGCCTGTCATATTATCGGAGAGTTTCCTGATTTCATCCTTTCTGTCGATAAAGGCATCATTAATGACCGTTGTTCCGTAAATAAAAGGAGAGTTTCTCATATTAGATATATATTATACCATATAGTATTATACCATATAGTATTATACGCAAAGGTATAAAATAAATTGAATTTCACAATCAGTTCTGCAGGGTTTCCAATCTGACTCTTGTCGGCTGCGGGATACTGGTTTAATTACCTTAACGAATAATCTGTTTTTGTGGATCCCCTGCCCTTTTGTTCGCCGGCATAAAAAATTTGACTTTGGAAATTTTCTGTCATAAATTTGTTAGTCCCTTGATTAATAAAGGATTTTTATCAACCAAAAACAAATCTCTATGAAAACAAAACTCGTGATTCTGTTGCTCCTGTTAATGGCAGCCTGTACCACAAACAAACCCATGACCGACGAGCAGAAAGCCGCAGTCCAGGAAGAGGCTACTGCCGCAGTTAAGACCTACTTCGATGCCATGACCCAAAGCGACATTGAAGCAATGAAAGGCATACTGGAGAACAGTGCCGACCTGACTTATATAGCAGCCGGTATGATTTATGACTACGACAGGATGATGGAGCTGGCTGAGCAGAACCTTCCTTACATCACAGGACAGATCTTTGACACGAAATTTGAGAAGTACATAATTGTCAGCCCTGAATGTTTCATTTATACATGGCACGGTAAAAACGGCATTACGATGACAACAGGTGATGAAATAGTGCTGGAGGACTATATGATCACCATAGGTTTCAGGAAACATGTAGAGGGATGGAAGATATTTGTCGGACATGAATCTGAAAAAGCTCCCATCCCGATAGATACCACCGCAGTGCCTATTGAATTTTAAATGAATCAAAGGTTACTCCGCCGTCCCGTTTAAGCCGCAGAATAACCTGTCCTGTCAACCGTCGTCAATTTCTTTTGCCGGATGAGATCATGAACAACTCATTCCGCAGTGTGTTAATTGTGTTAAACAACTGCTTGCGGGAT
This sequence comes from Bacteroidales bacterium, assembly GCA_016936435.1. GTDB lineage: Bacteria > Bacteroidota > Bacteroidia > Bacteroidales > VadinHA17 > LD21. Next base: position 1,679 of record JAFGXX010000079.1, on the reverse strand, counting down.
GCGGAATCTTTTTGTAATAATAATCTTACTGACAGGAGGCATAGCTTCATTAACAGCTCAGAAGATTGAAAAGATTGGAGTTGCTGAGCTGGAAGAGATCATTGCCAGCCAGGGTGATGTACTGCATGTTGTCAACTTCTGGGCCACATGGTGCCCGCCCTGCGTCACCGAGCTGCCATACTTTGAGAAACTGTCGAATGAGTACGGGGGCAAGGAAGTGAAATTCATACTCATAAGTCTCGACTTCCCTAGCCAGATAGAGAGCAGGCTCATCCCCTTTCTTAAAACCAATAAAATAACGGCCGATGTGAGGGTCATGACCAACATCGATTACAACAGCTGGATAGAGAAGGTTGACAGCAGCTGGCAGGGGAATATTCCTGTTACCCTCTTGTTCAACAATGCCAGGAAGGTAAGACATTTCCACCCTTCAGAGGTCACCGAAAAAGAACTTAGAGATCTTATTACCAGATTTAATAGTAATTAACCATTAAAAATCAATACGTTATGAAGAAGTACCTGTTTATTTCAATAGCGGCTCTGATGATGACCGCCCTCCTGAATGCACAGTCGCAGTACAAGGCCGGCGACATAGCCGCCGATTTCAGCCTGAAAAACGTTGAGGACAAGATGATCTCAATGTCGCAGTACGGTGATGCTGACGGATTTATTGTTGCATTCTGGTGCAACACCTGCCCGGTGGTAAAGAAGTATGACCAGCGGCTGCAGGAGCTGCATGCGAAGTACGCTCCGCAGGGATACCCTGTCATTGCAATAAACCCTAATGATCCGGCTGTTTCACCGGGTGACTCATGGGAGAAGATGAAGGAGACCGCCGCGGCAAAGGGCTACGACTTCGAGTACCTGTTTGATGAGACGCAGGAGGTAGCCCGTACCTACGGCGCCACCAACACACCGCATATTTATATCCTCGCATGGAAGGACGGCAAGCTGGTGGTGGAATATGTGGGGGCCATTGACAATAACGCCGATGATGCCTCTGCAGCAGATAAAAAATATGCAGAAGAGGCACTCAACAGCCTGATCAGCGGTGAAAAAGTTGCCGTTGCAGGCACCAGGGCCATCGGCTGCACCATAAAATGGAAGAAGGGATAGCAGCCTGAGCCGCTATTCCCTCTCTCCCGGCCACTGCCAGTCGGGCCTTCTCAAGCCTCCGGTGCAACCGGTTCTGTTTCCTCGTCACTCCTGTACGGACCGAATTTCTCCCTGAATTTGCTCCGCCATTCTTTCTTCGTTCTCTTGTCGTGACCGCCCTGCGGGGCAATACCCGTCAGCAGTATCTTAGACAGGAAAAAGAGACCGAAGGTCTGCCAGTAGGTCAATTCAGGGCCGTTGAAAATATCCGGTATCAGACAGTTCCAGAGAGCCATTACTCCCCATATGACCAGGAAAAGAAATCCGGTTCCCAGTATTCCGAAACCAATGTACTTTAATACTTTCAGCGTTTTCATCTTATTCGTTTTTTAACAGTTTGTACAATTCACTCAGATTCTTCCTGAGAGCCAGCACTGCATACCGTTTTCTCGAGATGAGGGTATTGACCGGGATGCCGGTTGTGCGCGACATCTCGTTGAAGCTCATATCCTCAAACTCGTTTGCGGTAAAGGCATAGCGCTGCTCCTCAGGCAGCTCATCAAGAGTATTCTCTATCATATCCC
>JAFGXX010000078.1 GCA_016936435.1 Bacteroidales bacterium | reverse complement strand
TACTCCACGGGAACTGGATAAGCGGAATCAAAATCATCGACGAACTGAGGCTGGGTGACCAGGATGGTCTTCCCCGCGACCTGAAAGACAATCCGGCCAGGAATACTTATTTCTTTCTTCCGCTCCTTATCGGACTGCTGGGAGCATTATGGCAGTACAGGACCGACAGGAAAGGATTCATACTGATCCTTACCTTCTTCATCATGACAGGCTTTGCTGTTATCCTTTACCTGAACCAGTACCCGAACCAGCCCAGGGAACGTGATTATGCCTATGCCGGTTCGTTTTACGCTTTTGCAGCATGGGTAGGGATGGGATTCATGTATCTGTATAATGTTACAAGACAACTGTTGTCTCACCGGGCCTCAACGATAATCCTTTTCATAGTAATAATGGCAGTATCCCCTGTGCTGCTGGCTGTTCAAAACTGGGATGACCATGACCGGTCGGGCCGGTATACGGCACGCGACATTGCTTCCAATTACCTTGAATCGTGCGCCCCTGATGCAGTGCTCTTCACCTATGGCGACAACGATTCATTCCCGGTATGGTATGTGCAGGACGTCGAGCGCCTGAGAACAGATGTAAGGGTGGCTAACCTCAGTTATTTACAGGCAGGATGGTATATACAAATGATGAGGCAGAAAGCATTCGACTCGGATCCTCTTCCTTTTTCGCTTGAACCCGAAAAATATATAGAGGGAACAAGAACCCAGATGCCTGTTAACACTACGGTAAACAGACCTGTCAACATTAAAGAGATAGTAAGGTTCCTGGGCACTGACGACAGGAAATTTCAGATCGACATAAGCGGAAGAGGCGATTATGCAAATTACCTTCCCACCAACAAATTGCTCGTAGATGTCGATTCCTCGATGGTACTGGCTAACGGAACCGTAAAAGGATATTTCAGCGACAGGATTGTATCTCCCATGATCTGGGAATATTCAGCCAGAGACGCCATGAAAGGTGACCTTGCAATTATGGACCTCATTGCTTCGAACAACTGGGATCGTCCTGTATATTTCTCGACGACAGTTCCGGGAAGCCAGTATAAGGGTTTGCAAAAATATTTTGTACAGGAGGGCATGGCCTACAGAATTGTGCCGGTAAGTATCACAGAATCAGAAAATAGCGACTTCGGCATGATAGATCCGAATGTAATGTACGACAATATGATGAACAGGTTCAAATGGGGTAATGCCGGTGAGCCTTCAGTTTATCTTGACGAAAACAACAGGAGGATGTTCGGTAACTTCAGGAGGCTCTTTGCAAATCTCGGCAACTCGCTTCTTGAAGCAGGAGATACAACCAGGGCAGTAGAGGCGGTAAGACGCGGTCATGAGATCGTACCTTCATCGAAGATGCCCGACGACTTTTTTTCCACGGGAATTGCCGAAGTTCTTATCAGGGCCGGTAAGGTGGAAGAAGGAGAGGAGATACTCTACCGTGTTATGGAATATGCCTCCGAACACCTTGATTATATGCTTGCTGTAGACAGTAATTCCAGATTTGACCTTGACATGGAAATAGGGATCAATTTTCAGTCGCTGCTTGATATATACTACCTGTCCGAAGATCTCAACCGGGCATCACTTAAAGAGGCAGCAGAGCCACTGGTAAATAAATATTACGGCGAATTCTATCCGTCATCAAGGTGAAATTGCGATTTTCGAGGCCTACAATACCGGGTATCCTTTTTTATCCCCGGGCAGTTTTCAGGATCTCATCTGCAGAAAGGACCCTCTGTCTTACTTTTGACGACGGCCCTCATCCGTCTTCAACTCCTCAGCTACTCGACATACTTGATGAGGCAGGAGTGAAGGCGGTTTTTTTTTGCAGCGGCAGCCAGGCTCAGAAATACCCGGAACTGGTAAATACAATAAAACTACACGGTCATGTTGTGGGAAACCATGGGCATGATCATCTGAACGGATGGACCACAGGCCTGAAAGAGTATTGTGCCGATGTTCATAAAGCTGCCGCATTTACATCAGACAGCCTCTTCCGTCCTCCTTACGGAAGACTTCTGCCCTGTCAGTATCGCAGGGTTTCACGGTCATTCACGATAGTGTTCTGGGATATCATGCCATTTGATTATGACGCGAGATTCGGAGCAGACAGGTCTTTCAGGTTACTTTCACGGAGTATCAGGCCCGGTTCTGTGATTGTTCTGCACGATACACCAGATTCGTCATGCAGGTTATTCCTCAGGGATTTCATTCGTCAATCCGTTGAAAGAGGTTTCAGGTTTGAGCTACTTCCGGAAAATATCTGAGTTTTGTTTTTAAGATTGAAGTATTACATTTGGATTACCTAAAAATACCTTTGGAATGAACATTCTTGTACTGGGCTCAGGCGGAAGGGAGCACTCAATAGTATGGAAACTTTCCCGTAGCAGGAAAGTGAACAGGGTCTACACCGGACCCGGTAACGCCGGAACGGCTGCACTGGGGATAAACCTGCCTCTTGACCCCGGTGATTTTGAAGCAGTGAAAAAAGCCGTTATCGACAATGCGATAAATATGGTAATAGTAGGCCCTGAAGCTCCTCTGGTTGACGGAATCCACGATTTCTTCACAGCCGATGAATCAATCAGACATATCCCTCTGATAGGACCTGACAGGTCGGCAGCAAGGCTCGAAGGAAGCAAGGATTTCGCAAAGTCATTTCTTACCCGTCATAATATTCCTACAGCAGCATTTAAGAGCTTCGACATTTCCACCCTGGCTGAGGTGCCAGGTTTTCTGCAGACCTTAACTCCTCCATATGTTATTAAGGCTGACGGACTTGCAGCAGGAAAGGGAGTTCTGATAATCGATGACGTCCTTACTGCTGAGCAGGAAGTCAGGGAGATACTGAACGGCAAATTCGGAAAGGCCGGCAACAAGGTTGTTGTTGAGCAGTTCCTGAAAGGAGTTGAGCTTTCTGTATTCATAGTTTCCGATGGCAACACCTACAAGCTTCTGCCTGAAGCGAAAGATTACAAGCGTATTGGAAGGGGTGACACCGGACTTAACACCGGAGGTATGGGAGCTGTTTCACCTGTTCCCTTTGCTGACAGAACTTTCATGAACAAGGTAATTACATCTATCATAGAGCCCACAGTGAAAGGACTGAAGGATGACGGCATCGTGTATAAGGGTTTCATTTTCTTCGGTCTTATAAACGTTGACGGCAATCCGTATGTAATAGAGTACAATGCACGTCTGGGAGACCCTGAATCTGAGGTAATTCTGCCGAGGATAAAATCAGACTTCCTTGATCTCCTTGAAGGGATTGCACAGGGTAATCTTGAGGAAAAGGAACTTGAAACCGATGAAAGGTTCTTTACGACGGTTATGATTGCATCGGGAGGCTATCCCGGTCATTATGAAAAGGGTATGAAGATCTCGGGGCTGGATGAAACAAAGGATTGTGTTATTTTTCATGCCGGAACAAAACTGACCGGCGATCAGGTAGTGACATCAGGAGGTCGTGTTCTTGCTGTCACTTCATGGGGCAATACGATGCAGGAAGCTCTTGAGGGATCATACCGGAACATTCCGTTGATCTCTTTTGATAATATGTACTTCAGGGAAGATATTGGATTTGACTTGAAAAATTATTGATGCTGTCGATTTTTAAAGGGACAGGTCCCGGGGTTATCGCTGCAATAGTACTCACTCTTCTGTTGCTGTGGATTCGTCCGTTTGCAGATCCCGCAGGCGCCGGAATGCAGATATATGAAACCAGTCCCATGCCTCTTTACGAACTCCTCAGGGCCCTCATGGGACGAAGCCTCATACCCGGGGTTATCACTTCTTTCCTCTTCCTTTCGCTTATGCTTTTTTTACTGGTGCATTTCAATACTACTCTTTTTTTCATCAACCAGCGTACTTTTCTGCCTGCCTTGATATACCTGCTTCTTACTTCTTTGGTGCCGGATAACCAGGTATTTAACCCGGTACTGCCCGCAGCATTGTTACTTATGCTTGCCCTGATACGGATCATGGATGCTTACAGAAAGCAGGGTGTCGCCTACAATTTTTTTGATGCGGCTTTTCTCATAAGCGCGGGCAGTCTTTTTTATGCAGGAGTATTATGGTTTGGCGTTCTTGCAATCGTCGGCATAGCCATTCTCAGGAGGGTAACACTGACAGAGATACTCATTTCGGTGCCCGGCATTCTGACGCCTTATTTACTTGCAGCCGGCTTTTATTATGTTTCAGGCCGCGATGTTATGGTTCTTTTGGAAGGCACATGGATGAACCTGTTTGAAGAAGTGTCTTCATTTGATTTTTCTCCTGAACAGGTTGTTGCGCTAACATACTCAGGGTTATTCCTCGTTGTCAGCATTATTTTCCTGACAGCACGGTTAAATGGAAAAAAGATCAGTTCGAGGAAGACATTTTTTCTTCTTCTCTGGACCCTGTTGATATCATTTCTGGTTTATTTTGCGTCACCTGCGGTGTCGGTCGAAATGATGTGGCTGGCCGCCATTCCTGCATCCTACATCATGTCGCACTACCTTGTATTTTCTCCCGCCAGGGTGATGCCCCGGTTGATTTTTTCCGGACTTGTTCTGATGGTAATTATGGTGCAGGTTTTTTACTTATTTAACCATTGAGACGACTCCTACTCCTGATCCCTGCAAACCGTCTTTAAAGTCGTAGTTAAGCTGGTAAATACCGCTCCTGTTGCAAACCAGTTCGACTGATTTATAGGTTTTACCTGTATTGGAATCATAAGATGATAACACAACCTGGTTTGCATCGTTTTTTATTGTAAGGATAAGCTCTCCTTGCGAACCTTCGGCTGTACAGAGGGAGAATTTATATCTGGTGTTTTTCCATAGCGACATCTGCGTCTTGTAACGGAATTCGCCCGGGGCCGCAGCTTTACCCAGCTGGACCCTGAAGTCTTTCAGATATTTTGTGTTGGGACCGGCATTCATGACGCATTGAGTCACCAGAGGATCGGTGCTCTGTCCGAAGGCAAATATACCTGCCGTAAGCAATAATAACGTGATAAGGTACTTTTTCATTTTAGTTATTTGCTATTAGCTTGTTTCTGACACTCTCAGTTATTTCAATTATCTCTTTAAGTTGTTCGTCGGTCATTTCAACCACGCTTGTTTCGGTCTGTTCAACAATAAGTGCGCCATCAACCTCTCTGCTTACCGGTTCACCAAGAGTGTATGTTATTTTTACATCCCGGTATTTCTGTTTTATTTCCTGGAGGTCGCGGCAGAGCTCTCCAAATTCAGGATCCCGGTTACAATATGGATTGGCAAGCAGGATGAGGTCGTTAAGAATTATTTTCTGTTCTCCTATCCTGTCCCTCAGAACCGGATCGGGATATTCGGTCATCACCTGTGTTGCAAGGTACTGTCCTTCTATCCAGACACCAATAATCATCAATGCTGAAAGTTGTCCTCTGTCATTGTCACGGAGGTATTTGTCTATCTGGGTGTAGGAGTCAATAGACATGAAAAGAAGTGAATCGAGGTTCGATTTGCTCAGAGAGAGCCTTTTGATGGTCTCAAAATCAAAGAACTGTCCGACCTTGATCCCTTCGGCGAGTTTTCTTATTGATGAGAGGATGTCAATTGATGAACCGGTTTTTTCATACATATTGAGATAGCCGAGGTCAGCTCCCAGTATGCCGAGTGTAAAAGCTTTATCGAAGGAGGTTGTCTGCCGGTTCGGGTCAACTGATGAAGCAAGGTATTCAGGAGAGAAGGGAACTGCGAGAGTCTGGAGGAGATTTGCTATTTCGACGGGGGAAGAAATATTTTTAGCAATTTCCTCAATTGCCTCCGTGCTTAGTTTTTCAGCTTCATCAAGAGGGATGGTGTCTTCTTCAGGGAACACAAATTGTGAATCGCTGTTTGATTTGTTCCTGCAGGTTAAACAGGTTAACGCGATCAGGACTATTAATAGGAAAGCCGTTCCTTTCATCAGGATAACAGGTTAATTTATACAAAAATATAAAAAATCATTTTACCAGCGTTCTGAATAGCTTCTTTCGCAGCCTTAATTGTTCAATATATCTTACGGTTTTTCCCAGAAGGTCAAAATAAAGGATGATATAGAGCACTACGTTACTTAAAAGTACAAGCCCGGTATTAAATACAAAAGTGTCGGTTCTGCCGCCCAGAAAATATTTTGAGGGTGCAAAGAAATGGGTTCTGAAGCGTAGAATTCCTTTTCCTGAAGGATCGAGATAGACAGGATCTGTATTCTGGACTATAGAGTTTTTATAGATGAGTATCTTATTCCGTTCGTAATATTTTGTTACAATCTCTTCAAGTTTAAAATTATAATAGTCGTCACGAAGCTTATCGAGGGCTGTTTTGTTGAGGTTATAGAAACTGTCTTTTTTGTCACTGGCTGAATTGGAAACCCGGCTGAAAATCTCATCCAGCCTGTTCAGATACGCACTGACCGAATCGGCTGTCTGCTGGTTGAATCTTGCTTTTGACAGATTTTCAATATATAGGAAGCCGGGAAGGCCATAAAGATCACTCATCTTTTCCAGTTCGTTCCTGATAAGTGGAAGTCTGTTAAGTTCGGGTGTTTTATCAATCGACGGGAGTTCCGTCCTGCTTTCTGTCTTTATGGACCAGGCCCTTAATTCCCTGAGGCTGGCATCAAGAGCCCTTTTAATTTCCGGTATCCTGTGAACTTTGTTGAAGTCGGCCTGGCTGATCTTTTTTTGCAGGTCGTAAAAAGTTTCTCCCTCCTTTGTAAATTCACGGGTGCTGTACCTGTTGTTCTTGAACTGCGACACCATAAGGGCCTCATAAGTCCATCGCGTAGGCATGAGCTCTGCTATAGCCGGTACTTTTTCAACACTCCCGATATTACGGTTGAGTTTGTCAAAGGGGAACATAGCTCCGCTAAGCACCATCATTGGTATGATTAGCAGCGGGATTATTATATAAATGGTTATTGCCGAGTTGAATGAGGCTGAAATGTTAAGTCCCACCATATTTGCGCAGAAAGCTGTTGTGAAAAGGGCGATCCAGTAGTACATGAACATGTCCTTTATGCCCAGTATCGGACTGGCGACAGCAATAAAAAGAACTGACTGGACAGCCGAAATTAAAATAAGTATGGTGATCTTTGAAAAGAGGTAACTTGTACGGCTGAGGTTAAGGAATCTTTCCCTTTTAAGTATTTTCCGGTCGCGGAATATCTCCTCGGCACTTATGGTGAGCCCAAGAAAAAGAGCTACAATAAGGCTCATGAAGATATAGATCGGGATGTTTTCATTCTCGGAAAAGATATAAATACCTGAATCGGGGTCGGGGATATACCTGATAATAAACGAGAGGATGAATCCGAGTACCGGAGCTTCAAGCAGGGTTAGCCCGATATACTGGCGGTTCGCCAGCTTGCTTTTAAGATCCCTGATGAAATAGATCAGGTACTGTTTCAGAAGTCCGGGACGTTCAAGGTTTTTGTGAGGAGCTTCCTTTACTTCCGGCACTTCAGTTATCGGGTGACGGTCACGGAATTTTTTTGCCCACTCACGCGGCAGCACTTTTCTTTTATCGGTGTACTGTCCGAATTCATCAACAACATGAGCTTCTATAATATTGAAGATAGCCTCTGTGTTAACGTTCCCACAAAGTGGACATTCCCCTATCTGGGAATTGATCTGTGCGTCGAGAGTCTTAAAATGAACAACTGCATTTACAGGGTTGCCGTAGTAAACCATACTTCCCTCCTGGTCGAGTATGATTATCTTGTCGAACATTTTGAATATTTCGGAAGATGGCTGGTGTATTACAGTAAAAATGAGTTTGCCCTTCAAAGTGAGATCGCGGAGCAGATCCATAAGCGTTTCCGAATCGCGTGACGACAGACCTGAAGTAGGTTCATCGAGAAACAGGATAGAAGGCTCCCTTATAAGTTCCAATGCAATATTCAGCCTTTTTCTCTGTCCACCACTGATCACCTTGTTGAAAGGACTACCTACTTTTAAATCCCTTTTTTCCAGAAGGCCGAGATTCGACAATGTATGATCGACAATTTGGGTGATCTCCTTCCTGTTCTTGTTTTTGAAACACTGGCAGGCGGCGAAATAGAGGTTGTCAAAAACAGTGAGATCTTCCATAAGAAGGTCATCCTGGGGTACATATCCGAGAACGCCCTCAAGGGCCCTGTGGTCGTTGATGACATCGAGCCCGTTTATTTTCACCGTTCCGGAGCTTGGCTTTTCGATACCGCTCAGAAGGTTGAGAAGTGTGGTCTTTCCGGAGCCGCTGGCGCCAAGTATGCCGACAAGACTGCCCTCATCGATTGAAAAACTAATATCGTCGACTGCCGGATGCCCTTCGATAAAAGTAAGTGAAAGATGTTCAACATTGAAGGAAAGTTTATGTATGATGATATCAGACAGAAAAGTCGAGCTGATATCGCTGTAAAAGATGGGATATCCCTGTGAGGATCTTAAGGTGCTTCCCTTGGCGAATGAATATATCTGTCCCGGGCTGACCGGAAGGCCGTTCAGATAAAGTTGTTCGTCGGACCTGTATTTTACGAAATAAAGATCTACACTTGTGATTCTAAGGAAAAAGATCCTTGTGTCAAGATATCCTGACATCATCCTGTTACACAGGTCGCATTCCTTTTGTCCGGGATACAATGAGAGTATGGAGTTGTTAGCAAGTTCTTCCGGAGTGTCATATCTGACAAACTGTTCGGTTGCTGTAAATTCCTCTGCTGATATTCTGAATACTTCTGCAACAGTGTTAATAATATTCATTCTCTGCGGGGTAAACCTCCGGTCGGCGTTTACCAGCTCGAAAAGCCTCATCAGTACAACAACTTTCTGCTCCTGATTAAGAGTACGGTTTATCTTTTTGCAGATACCAAGTATTTTCACTGAATCTTTCACCGAGGGTGGTCCCGGCACCTTTTGGGCCGACAGTTCCCGTACCGGTCCTGCATGTTCGTCGAAGAGAGAGAGGTACTCCCTGACACTTTCCTGTGAAAGCTGCTTGGTGAGGAAGCCTGTTACATAATCACGTTCACTTGTTATGATTCCGCCGTCCTGCTTGACAATAAGCGCAAACAGTTCCATTAATGCCTTCAGGATCTCCTCACTCATAAAAGGCTTGTGTAATTCCTGGTTTCAGATAGCCGAAGATAAGAAAAATCTAGCTTTTCTTCAGAGCTAATCTGAATTTTCTCTGTAACCAACCCGGAATCAGTGAAGCTCCTATGATCAGATAAGGGTAATAGCTGACCATTCTCCAGATTATTGTCATGGCCAGTGCGAGGCTACCCACATGAAGGGGGTCGGCCGGTATGGCGTCGGATATATACCTGCCCAGAATGACTTCCGCAAAACCGCTGCCTCCCGGTGTAGGGCTCATGATCATCATTATCCATGTCACAAGCTGGCGCGCAAATATCAGAAAATGATCATCAATTATAAAAAAGGCAACCAGAATGGCATTGATAACCCAGTACCGCGAGGTCCATGAAAGAAATGTTGCAAGCAGAGCCTTGCCCCAGAAAAATACTGATTTTTTCTTCAGTTCATGTGAGCTTATTACGATATCATCACCTGCCCTTTCAGCAGCGCTGCGCCACCGTCGGAGAAAGGGAAGCCTGAAGAACCAGAGAATAACCTTTCGTATGCCTTCGGGATTGATGAAAAGTCCCCATCCGATAAGCAGCACCCAGGCAAGGATTATAGCGTATCCTGCAATTGCAACAAACATAAGGTTATTGAACAGAGCCACTCCTGTCCCTGAAGCTGAAGTTGTAAAAAGAATATCACCCCCGACAATAAGAAGAATGACAGGGAACATTATGACAAAATAAAGCTCATCAAGAAAAGATGTGGCAAGAACCACTGAAGTGCTTCGCCCTACTGATATACCTTCCTTATGGATAAATACAACGGCAACGGCAGTTCCCCCGACAGTTGATGGAGTAACAGCAGAAGTGAATTCCCAGAGCATTATTACCCTTATAGCCTGCTTCCATGTGAGATCTTTTTCAGAGAGAATCCTTAACCTTATCACGTAGCCCAGATCTCTGCCTATCATGCAGAGCCAGGCAACCGTAAGCCAGAACACGGATCTCCATGTAAATTCGATCTCCCTGAAGACGCTGATATTGAATTCTTTAAAAATCAGCCACAGTACAACCATCAGACCCAGTACCACCGGTATCAGGATCCTTTTGGGATGTAATTGCCGGGCAATTTCCGAATCGTTTGTTGACTCCATGAGGGGCCAAAGATTCAACAAATTTGCCTCAATTCCAAAAAATGCAGGAATGTGAGGGGAAGCTTAGCTTTTTGCTAAGCTTCCCCTGGTTGACTGATTTGGACGTGGATCAGACGGCAGGAAAACATGAATTTACTTCTTGTCGTAGGCAGCAACGGTCTTCATTTCGCCGCCGTCGCGATTTCTTCTGGTCGATTCAATGAGAAGGACTTTTCCTCCTTCGGCAAGCTTCCATGTTTCGGAGGTGTTCATGGTCCTTGACTCACCGTTCATCTCAAAGGTCATGGTCGAAGCAATGGTCATCGCATTTTTATCGGCCGACCATGTAACCGTTGATTTCCTTGTTGAGTTGAACATCGGATTTTCTCTCGCAGTGCCGTCAATGTTGTATTTGGCGTTGGTTTTCATTACCTTGCCGTCGCGGCCGGGCATGGTGCTTTCAACGGAAAGTACATTGCCACTGACTGTCACCACCATGGTGGTTGCCGCAAAACGGAACTGGCTTTCCCCGAAGTTACTCTTTGATTCGTTGAAAGCCCAGGTGCCGGCGAAATTTGCCTGACCCAGGAGACCGGCAGAGATCATTGCAAAAGCAAATGATAGTAATATTCTCATAAGATGTAAGTGTTGGTTAATAATATTGAATGGTTAAAGAAAATATCATGCCAGAATTTTATGTCGCCCTGTTCTTAATTTAATTGAATGACACATCAGATCGGGATTTTATTCCCAATGTTATAAAATTGAATATGAACGGAGTAATTTCGGGAGTTAATTAATGTTAAAACCGGCAGTTATCATATTCCTGACTTCAATTTGAGCAGATACAGAACTGAGGGTTCAGGCCATGGTTCAGGCCTGGCACGATCCCGGTTGCTGGGAAGAGTCTCCCATTTAAGTATATATCTGACACCGGTCTCCTCACTTTTCCCTTCATCTGAAGCAGTCCGGACGGATAAACCCGGGAAGGTGCCTTCTGGTTTCATCCCTGCCGTTGCAGGAGCGCCTTTTCTGACTGTCCCGATAATATCAAACTGATTGTCAAGTAAGAAAGTTCCTGTTCCGTAGATTTTGTGATAGTAGATGACCTCATAATTTCCGTCAGTTCTTTTTTTAAATCCGTTGATCCTGACTTCGACAACGATGCTTCCTCCTCCGGAAAACTCCCACCTGTAGTTCCAGTCGGTAATTTGCTTATATGTCCAGCTGTTATCATCGTAACGGGCAATATAAAATTGTAAATAACCTGCACTGTCATATTTGTGGTATACAAAGACAGGTTTTTGGTTCTCATCCAGGCAGAGCCTGGCAGCCAGATTTATGATACCTCCTTTAACGGGAATGGGATCGACTATCAGCGATCTGTTATTTATCGTTGCCGGAAGATCAACAGGCTCATTGCTTACATTATACCAGTTTTTCAGGTCGGGACTTTTCATATATGACAGGTCGTGGTTCGTGGAGCAATCGGGAGTATCGCGCCAGACCCAGTAAAGATGATACCATCCGTCGGATAAAATAGCCGGCTGCGACTGGTATGCATTCATAAGGCCAAGGCCGTCGGTAAGGGGAGTCTCAAGCAATCGTGACCAGCTTTCCGTTTCGCATGACCAGATATTGTATATTTCATTTCCATTGCCACTGGTGCCGTCGCGATAATGGAAGAGGAGCTGCTCATCAGGTGTTTTCATGAACTTAGGGTAGGTACACCGGTCTTCTTCAGTGCCGGTCATTTTCTTTACCAGTTCCAGTGAAAAGATATCTCCCGGCATTGAGCTTCTGAAGTATGTAAGCGGATTTACATGCATGTTTCCTGCAAGATGTATAAAGCCCTTCTTGTCGATGGCCATGGTAATGTAGTTATGACTGTCCCAGCCAAGTACAGTGCTTATGCCTCCGGAATTCTCACGGTACAGAGGAGGTATTATCAGCAAACTGAATTTATCATCTGACAGCCCACGCTGTCCGACTACCATATTCCTGTTTGAATTGTAGTAGGCAATATACTGACGCGAATTGTGAGTCAGCAGACAAAAGCCCACCGGATGACCTGCCCAGACGCTGTCGATGGTGATGGTTTGGACAATCTTTTCCTGTATACCTGTTTCATCAATTTCGATGAGCTTTTTTGCTAAGGCCTGTTGCCGCGACTCCCCGGTCTGATTGCAGGAACCAGCCACTGTAAAAACTACAGCTATAATAGTTGCAATGGTCATTTGGGGATGGCATTTCATGAGAGTTATTTTTTAAGGTTTATGTCTGCAATTTAATAAAGATAGAGCTGTCAGTTTAACTGAACTGCAATTTTTATTCGCTTCCTGAACTTGTTGAAGAAAATATTGATTTCTATAATCCTCAATTTGCGTTAATGTTTCCGTGTCTTTATCAATTCCTGGCTGCCGTTTGTCAAAAAGGGAATTTTCAGTAAATCATCCGGAGAGAGCAGGATTCTGGTTTGTAATAAGAACATTGTCAGGCAGATAGTGCCTGAAGTCTGCAGATCTCCCGGGCACACCACATATTTGCCTGTCAATTCCGGCCTTGTTTTGACGAAGGGCCCTCCGGCTTATGTTAACGGTACACAGCGATAAATATCCGGCCGGTTTATGTAGATGAAGAGATTGGCAACAACTCTCATTCGCCCATTTAGTGGACTTGTGAGACTTGACGGGTGTTGTCTGCCGGGTTATCTTTACTCAACAAACATGCAGAAAAAAATGGAAGAGGTAACAATCATAAACAGCCGTACCGGAACCGATAGAAAAGCGGGCAGAGCCTCCGACCATGATAGCGTAAATTACCGTTCCGGGACCAGTACTTCTTTTACCAACCTGATCTCGCAGTGCGGAATTAATTTCTTCATGTATCTTAAAAATCTCAATATTCCGGGCCGAACCGACATCCTTGTACTTCCGTCAAATAGTCATTACTACTACGATGGTAAAGAACTGGGAAGCATTAAAGTTTTAATAAATCTTAAAAAGCTGAATCTGATAAAGCATATTGATCTCTTCCTTAACATGCTGGTAAGAGTTCTTCCGGCCGAAACTGAGTTTATTGGTTGTTTTTCAGAGTCAGATTCTGCAAGGAAAGGCACTCAGTATTTCGGCAAATATTCAAAGCTTTTCAGCAGGTTTCTCAGTCTCTTTGATCCTGCAGGTGACAGGGCGATGGACAGGGATGAAGTAAAGGCACTTCTCCAAAGATGCGGTTTCATGCCTGTAGACATGAGAGAAATGAACGGACTTACATATTTCTGTTGCAGGAGTACAGGCATACCACATAACTAGAACGGTGATCATTAACAAATATCATGCTGTCCGATGAAAGTACATTTTCAGATACGGTCGGAGGAAACGGGGATCCTTCTTCTCAGGCAGAGAAAAATAGCCAAAGCATTACGCTGGTGGCTAAGGGAGAACGGGATAACTTATCAGCACGAATTTTTCTTCCCGCGTTCGTTTTACCTCTTTCGTTCCGAAGATATGAGACCTGAGAACCACATCACCGGGTTAACAGTCACTTCCGACCGGAACTGATCCTCTCAACAATTTATTTATTTTCCGAAACAGGATAAACTGTTTCTTCTGTTAAAGGAGAAGCTTAGTTTATGCAGGTCATTATACAATTTTATCTATTTTTGTAATCGTTGAACTTTGGGGGAACCAGTTTATTCACAAATGAAGCCGGAAGAAAAGGTACATATCTTACCAACGGGTAATACGCCTGAGATATTTCTCGACCCTGACGGAGTCATTAAGATAAAGGGAAGAGGGCTTTTCTCGCATAAGACCAAACTTCCTGCGAAAGTTCTGGCCTGGCTTGATAATTA
>JAFGXX010000077.1 GCA_016936435.1 Bacteroidales bacterium | reverse complement strand
TATGTGTTTGCAATCGGCGATCCGTGGATCTATAACGAATATATCGATCACGACCTTCTGCCGGAAAGTTTTCAGAACAGAGAAGCAGCCGAAAACCTTACTGACATTCTTCTCGGTTACACAGGAAAGCCGATAGTGATGCAGGAAGTTTCAAAGGACAAAACCATGGAGGCAATGTTGCTGGCAAACAAATATTTCATGGAGAAATGGCCCGACGTGGGCAAGACAATTGTCACCGAGATGGCACGGCCAAGCAATATCTGGACCAGGGGAACCTATTACGAGGGACTCATGGCTCTCTACAAACTTAAACCTGAACAGGAGTATCTCGATTATGCAGTCAGCTGGGGCGAATTCCACAAATGGGGTCTCCGCAACGGGATCAGAACACGTAACGGCGATGACCAGTGCTGCGGACAAACTTATATCGACCTGTACCTTATGGATAAGACCCGGTCTGAAAGGATACGCGACATCAAAGCCTGTATCGACAACATGCTGTCAACTGACAAAATCGACGACTGGAGCTGGATCGATCTGATTCATATGGCTATGCCTGTTTTCTCACGTCTGGGATATATCTACAGCGACCACAGGTATTACGACAGGATGCATGAGATGTACCTGTATACCAAAAATATACACGGCGACAACGGACTGTACAGCAAAACCGAACATCTGTGGTGGCGCGACAGGAACTTCGATCCCCCTTACAGGGAACCCAACGGCGAAGACTGCTACTGGTCAAGAGGTAACGGCTGGGTCCTGGCAGGTCTGGTCAGGACACTTGAGTTCCTTCCTGATAACTCTGCCTATGCTTCAGAGTATATAACAACAATAAAAGAAATGACCGACGCCCTCGTTAAATGCCAGAGACCCGACGGATTCTGGAATGTAAGCCTTCACGATCCTTCAAACTTCGGAGGGAAGGAACTTACCGGAACGTCGCTGTTTGTTTATGGCATAGCATGGGGAATTAACAACGGTATCCTCGACAGGGGAAGATACCTTCCTGTAATTCAGAAAGCGTGGAAAGGACTTGTTGAAGAATGCGTTCATCCCAACGGATTTCTGGGATATGTTCAGGGTACCGGAAAGGAACCAAAAGACAGCCAGCCTGTTGGATATGATAATGTTCCGAACTTTGAAGACTTCGGACTGGGATGTTTTCTCCTTGCCGGATCCGAAATGTATAAACTGAAGGATTAGATCTGTTTTGCGCAAGAGACTGTCGTGGAAGATGGTTTTTTTATCGGTTTTCTCTTTGTGGGACTTTGTGCTGAACTTTGTGATCCTTTGTGGTTTAGTGATTTATGTCTTACCACAAAGGCACTCAAATGTTATCACAAAAGATCACCAGGGATTTTAAAGACAGTCTCCAAAAATTAAATATCATTTACACATGAAAAGAACCACTGTCACTCTTCTTATCTTAGTAATTCTTCTGAGCCTGAACTCATGCGGGGGAGAAGATCCCGTACTTAAGAAGGCTTCTCCGGAATCAGCAGGGATGTCGGCTGCGCGGCTTGATCGTATTGACAATATGCTTCAGGAAGCCGTTGATAACAAATGGATTGCCGGTGCAGTGGGCTTTATTGCCCGCGACGGGAAGATAGTATACGACAAAGCTTTCGGAGTAAGCGACCCTGAATCAGGAACTCCTATGAATACCGGCAATATCTTCCGCATAGCCTCCCAGACAAAAGCCATCGTCAGCATCGCCGCGATGACACTCTTTGAAGAAGGCAAATTCCTCCTCGACGATCCGGTGTCAAAATATATCCCGGAATTTGCGGGACAGGCGGTCCTCTCAGCTTTCAATGAAAAAGACACCACCTATACTACCGTTCCTGCAAGGAGACCGGTTACAATACGACATCTTCTGACACATACCAGCGGAATAGATTATGCAGGGATAGGATCACCGGTTATGAGGGCCATATATGGAAAAGCAGGTATAGCAGGTGGTTTCGGAACCAATACCGACGTGATAGGAGAAGAGGTTAAAGACCTCGGAAAACTGCCACTTGCTCATCAACCGGGAGAAAAGTGGACCTATGGTCTCAATGTCGACGTGCTGGGATATCTCGTTGAGATATGGTCGGGCCGGCCTCTCGATGTTTTTCTCAGAGAACATCTCTTTGATCCTCTTGGCATGAACGACACATGGTTTTATCTGCCTCCCGATAAACACAGCAGGCTGGTGAAAGTGAGCAGCGAAGATGCAGATCATCATGTAAGGCCCCTTAATTCGCCCTATCTAGATTATCCTCTTCTTACCGACGGGACACTTTTTTCAGGAGGGGCAGGGCTGAGTTCAACCACACGCGACTATGCCATTTTCCTTCAGATGCTTCTTAATAACGGCGAGTACAACGGAAAGAGGATACTCTCGCGGAGAACAGTAGAACTCATAACTTCCAACCATATTGGTGAACTTAATCATGGCAAAAACAAGTTCGGCCTGGGCTTCGAGATCGTTACCGAAGCAGGGCAGGCTGAACTGGGAATGACCAAAGGATCCTTCCTGTGGGGCGGATATTTTTCGACGAGCTATTGGGCTGATCCTGAAGAGAGAATAGTGGGTCTTGTCTTTATGCAGCAGGTTCCGATGAGCCATGGCGAGTTACAGAGTAAGTTCAAGGCATTGGTCTACCAGGCGCTGGATGATTGATTTCGGATTG
>JAFGXX010000076.1 GCA_016936435.1 Bacteroidales bacterium | reverse complement strand
TGAGAACCTGTATGCTGCTCCTGCGGTAAGGAAACCGGTCAGTTTATATTCAGCCCCGGCTTCGATAAGACCTTCCTCAATGGTTCCGGCATTTCTGAAAGTACGTAATTCGGTGGATATTGAAGCATCTATTTTTTTTGATATGCCCAGGGTCGAAGAGAATTTGTACCATATCCCGAAATCCTCATCACTCTGCGCCAATGTGTTATAAGGGATCAGTATGGTCAGAAGCAGGATAAGTAATCTTTTAATCATCGTCATCATTGTTCCTTATTTCTCCTATCTGGTCGGTAATGTTTATATCTTTTCCCGGTTCCTCGTAGTATATTGTCAGAAAGCAGGTATCTCTGAGAAAATCTATTTTTCCTATCTCCACCCTCTTTATTGTCGATATTCCGGTCCTTTCCTTCAGGTCTTTTATTAACAGACTATAGTTTTCCGGTCGGATCAGATCTATTTTCTCATACAATACTATTTTTGAGGATTCATGTCTCAGCAGCCATAGTTTCTCGAGGCCGTAGGTTGCAAATATTATGGCTCCATTGGTGAAAAGAATCTCAGCCAAACTGGTTTCATCGTCGGCAAGTGAATTGATCACCGACACACCGATAATCAGAAAGAGGTAAGTCATCTCCTTGATCGGGATATCGTTCGTACGGTAACGTATTATCCCAAAAATGGCAAAGAGTCCGAGTGCAAATCCAATCTGAAGCTTAACGCTTTCAAGGAGGTAGCACAACAGGAATACCACTGACGATATCAGGATATAGGTAAAAAGGTAATCTTTTCGTCTGGTGGTTGAATAATAGAGCCATCGGACGAGGATCATGATAACTATGAAGTTCAGTGAGAAGCGCCCGAAAAGTTCCAGGAAACTCGAAAAATCAATTATTTCGAGACTTCCGAGCCTTATCTGATCAGGTGAAAGGAAATTAAGAATTTTCATTTTTGATTTTATTAAGCAATAATACTTTCTGTTTCATGATATTTTTTTTCGGGACATCCCTGAGAAGCACATTACCCATGCAGTATTTGCTGAAACCAGTAGGTTTTAACCCTGTTTTCCGTGCAGCCACGATAAAAGGTGATGATGAAGGGTATCCTTCACTTTTGATTTCAGCAATGGCCAGATATGGGAGGTTTGATGTTTCACCTCCTATGCCGTTATAACTCATACCGGTATCGATGGTAATGCGTTCATTCGAAGACAGCCCTGCCAGAGTGAGTCTTGAAAACACATTCTTGATCCCGGGCTCAAGAACGTATGAGAATGATGATATATGTTTATTGATGAATGTAACTGCCGTGTCGTCGAGGGTGTCTGAATTATTTTCATGGACTATTCTCCATTTTATGGTTCTGTTACGGTTCGTCTTTTTCTTGATTTCCAGGTAGGTCGTTGCTGTGTTTTCGTAGGTCCGGAATCTAACTTTATATCTTGCTAATTTACCTGTTACGTGCTGGTTATAGAACATCATATCGGAAGTGTCGAAATACCTGGTCTGATACACAAAGGATCTCATTCCGTTAATTTCGAGGATATTGTAGTACGGTATCAGTTGTTCGAGAAGGGCTGGTAAAAGTTTTACAGGGAAGGCGTATTTGGTATCCATACGGTTCATAAGTGTCAGGCCGTCAAGTTCTTCAAGCCCGACAGCTTTAAATGATGAAAGAATAATATCCTGATCAATTATACTCATTCAGGGTAAATAGTATATACATATTCCTTGTGTGTTTTAAGTCTTCCCTTCGGGTCATATATCCATTTTTCGACTCTCAGGTTATTCTCGAATCTGTATTCACTGTACTCGATTATATCACCGGCAGCATCCAGCTCTGTTTCTTTTATTTTGTTGTTATTGGTGTCATACTCGTACCTGAAGTGTTTGTCCACTTTACCTTCCTTGTACTGAATGTCTTCAAGTATGTTACCCCTTTCATCATAAGTGGTTTCGGATTCCTTGTATTTATGTGAGATGAGCTTATCGAACTTCTCTTCATATACTATAACTGTCTTCAGGCGCGGCAGACCCTGGTTCTGTTGGGCCTTAAGGGTCATTGTTGCCATGGATAAGATAATTGTGATAGCCACCACAATTTTCGTTTTAGTTAAAGTTTTCATAATCGGGATAGGTATTAATGTAACTTTATTCAGTTATTGGGTGCGGAAAAAGTGGGAGTCTGCCATCGGAAATCTCCTGTCAGGTTGGGATTGCGTGCAAAGCTAATTTCCTGGTATTGAGCCGGGTATTCAACTTTATCTATTATCAGGAGGTCGGGAGTGGAAAAATAAAGATTTTCCCCATCTGAGGATAATTTGAAGCTGGTATGTAAACCGCTTTGAAGAGTATCGCCATCAGCCCATATTGTAAGATATCCTCGACCCTCGATGGTAGTACCTTCAGGAAATCTCCATTTGTTAAGTTTGCTTTTGCTGTCGCTAAGATAATAACCCGAAAGGTTGAGCCTGAGTTCACAGCTGTTGCCGAGTTCTATCCAGTCGTCATACTCTCCGTTCTGATCCGCCTGTGTTATATTGTTCACTGCCATAATCTCGTTGATGACCACGCAGGATTCGGTTGTATTCTGTTTTTCGCACGAAGTACAAATGCACAGAAACACCAGGGTTATCAGGAAACTGAATTTTCGGATCATACCGGATCATAATAATTAGGAATACAGTGAACTTATTTCGTAAAATTACAGAAATGTTACAAAAGTATTAAATTCCGGATTAAAATATCTGTCCGTTAAAATATAGGCGAAGAAAAATCCGGAATTCCCTGTATAAGGCAAGAAAAAAACAGAAATGACGGGATGTAAACCCCGGCTTAACTGCTTAACAATGTGTAAGTCCGAGGTTCAGGTCCGGCTTCAGGCCAGGATTCAGTGAATTTAAAACTACCAGCGCAGCTCCCAGCGCAGTGGCATTATGTATTTCTGAGATAAATACATTCTTCATGGGATATGCATCGGCAAGGAGCTTCAGGAAAAGAGGATTTTTTGAAAATCCTCCTGTAATGTATATGTTCTGTGTATCATCGTTCGAGGGCAGGACAAGGTCGATCGCTTCCATGGTGAGCTGCGAAAGTTCAACCATCAACTGGTGGTAGGCTTCTTCAAAGTTATTAAAAACAAAAAAATCATTTTTTTCCAGGAGAATTCTTGAGTATGGCTGGTTATCGAAATAAAACCTCTTTTGCCTGCTCCTTTTCTCACATGTCTCTATTAATTTTATAT
>JAFGXX010000075.1 GCA_016936435.1 Bacteroidales bacterium | reverse complement strand
TTAAATTGCCGATGTAGCTCAGTTGGTCAGAGCAGCTGATTTGTAATCTGCAGGTCGGGGGTTCGAATCCCTTCATCGGCTCTTGAAAGAGTTGTAAGTGTATGTCATGGAAGTTATACTCTGTTTTAAGAAGGGGAGATACCAAAGCGGCCAACTGGGGCAGACTGTAAATCTGCTGGCAAATGCCTTCGTAGGTTCGAATCCTGCTCTCCCCACTTGAAACGGATGTCTCATGGAACATCAAAAACAGAGACAGTAACAGACTTCTTTGGACGATATCAGGCGGGAGTAGCTCAGTTGGTAGAGCATTAGCCTTCCAAGCTAAGGGTCGCGGATTCGAGCTCCGTCTCCCGCTCACTTTAAGGATGCCAGAGTAGCTCAGGGGTAGAGCACTTCCTTGGTAAGGAAGGGGTCAGGGGTTCAATTCCCCTCTCCGGCTCAAAAGGATAAATAACATAGAACACCGTAAAATATTTTAACAGAATCAAATAATTAATTTTAATAAGCTTGGAGTTATGGCAAAAGAAAAATTTGACAGGTCGAAACCACACGTAAATATCGGGACAATCGGTCACATCGACCATGGTAAGACCACTTTAACGGCAGCCATCACTATGGTGCTCGCTAAAAAAGGCCTTTCTGAAGTCAGGGACTTTGATTCAATCGACAATGCTCCTGAAGAAAAGGAAAGAGGTATTACTATCAATACCGCTCATGTCGAGTATCAGACTGCTGCAAGACACTATGCACATGTCGACTGTCCAGGGCATGCCGACTATATCAAGAATATGGTTACAGGAGCCGCACAGATGGACGGAGCTATCCTGGTGGTAGCTGCTACCGACGGACCTATGCCTCAGACACGTGAACATATCCTTCTTGCACGTCAGGTTAACGTGCCCAGGGTGCTCGTGTTCATGAACAAAGTCGATATGGTTGACGATCCTGAACTTCTTGACCTGGTTGAAATGGAAGTTCGCGACCTTCTCAACTTCTATAAATTTGACGGCGACAATGCTCCCGTAATCCGGGGCTCGGCTCTCGGTGCCATGCACGGTGAAGCACAGTGGGAAGAAAAGGTTATGGAACTTATGGATGCAGTTGATACTTACATACCCATCCCCATGCGTGAAAACGAAAAGCCATTCCTTATGCCGGTTGAAGACGTTTTCTCAATTACAGGAAGAGGTACCGTTGCTACAGGTCGTATCGAAACCGGAGTCGTTCTCACAGGCGATGAACTGGAAATGATAGGCCTCGGCGCAGAAAAACGCAAGACCGTTTGTACCGGTGTTGAGATGTTCCGCAAGATCCTCGACAGGGGTGAAGCCGGCGATAATGTCGGGCTTCTTCTCCGCGGTGTCGACAAAAAGGAAATAAAAAGAGGTATGGTACTTGCCAAACCGGGTTCTATTACACCTCATACTATTTTCAAGACCGAGATCTACGTTCTGAAGAAGGAAGAAGGTGGCCGTCATACTCCCTTTCATAATAAATATCGTCCGCAGTTCTATATCAGAACTCTCGATATTACAGGAGAGATCACACTTCCTGAGGGCAGGGAAATGGTTATGCCCGGTGATAACGTAACTATTACCGTTGAACTGATATATCCGGTGGCAATAAACGTTGGTCTCCGTTTTGCAATCCGCGAAGGCGGACGTACAGTCGGAGCAGGTGCTGTTACTGAGATCGTTCAATAAGAAGTGGCTGATGCTTTGTGGTAAATGCAGTACTGAGCTTTCTCAGAAGTAAAAACTCATTAACCGCAGAAGCCGAAATAATTTAAACAAAGGACACGGAGGGATTTTTTATTTCGTGTCCTTTTGACCCGGCTTAAATAGATCTGCAGTTATTAAGATAATAATGTCAAAGCATTTTACCGCATCACAGGCACAGTATAATTATTACACGGGTGTAGCTCAGTTGGTAGAGCACTGGTCTCCAAAACCAGGTGTCGGGAGTTCGAGTCTCTCCTCCCGTGCTAAATTAAATCAGTATTATGGGTTTTAAGACATATTTAAAGGAATCATATACTGAGCTTGTTCATAAAGTGACCTGGCCCACATGGCCCGATCTTCAGAACAGCGCAGTTCTGGTAATGGTAGCTACTGCAATAATTGCTCTTATCATTGCCGGACTTGATTTTGCCTTCGGCGAGATTATGGAAACATTTTACGATCTGCTTTTCAAATCCAGATAACAAGTCCCGAATGAATGAAAACCTAAAAAAGTGGTATGTGCTCCGGGCTATCGGGGGGAAAGAGAAAAAGGTCAAGGAGTATATTGAAAGCGAAGTGACAAGGCTTAAGCTGGAAGATTTTATTTCACAGGTCCTCATACCTACTGAAAAAGTTTACCAGATCAGATCGGGTAAGAAGATCAGCAAAGAACGTACATTCTTCCCCGGCTATGTGCTTGTCGAAGCTGTGCTGGTAGGTGAGGTGCCTCATCTTCTGCGTAACATACCCAATGTCATAGGCTTCCTGGGTTCACAGGACGGAGAGCCTGTCCCTCTGAGGAAAGCCGAAATAAACAGGATACTCGGAAAAGTAGACGAACTGAATGCCAGCGATGAAGAACTTAATGTTCCCTTCTTCGTGGGTGAATCGGTGAAAGTTATCGATGGTCCTTTCAATAGCTTCACGGGTATAATAGAAGAAGTGAATGAAGAAAAGAAAAAGCTTAAGGTAAT
Organism: Bacteroidales bacterium; assembly: GCA_016936435.1. Classification (GTDB taxonomy): domain Bacteria; phylum Bacteroidota; class Bacteroidia; order Bacteroidales; family VadinHA17; genus LD21. The sequence goes on along the minus strand of JAFGXX010000075.1, from coordinate 69,471 downwards.
GGTGAAGATTTTCGGAAGAAAGACACCCCTGGAGCTTAGTTTTATGCAGGTGGAAAAAGAAAGTTAACTGAAGATATTTGACGGTTGTAATATTTATAATGCTTCCTGAACGACTGTCAAACTCTCGCAATAAACACGCAAATTTTAAATTATGGCAAAAGAAGTTGCTGGACTAATAAAGTTACAGATTCGTGGCGGAGCAGCTAATCCATCTCCACCCGTCGGACCCGCTCTGGGTTCCAAGGGTGTGAACATCATGGATTTCTGTAAGCAATTCAATGCGAGGACCCAGGATAAAGCTGGAAAAGTAATACCGGTAGTGATAACAGTATATACAGACAAATCATTTGAGTTTGTTACCAAAACACCCCCGGTGGCTGTTCAGCTTCTTGAGGTTGCCAGGTCGAAGAAGGGTTCGAAAGAACCTAACAGGGACAAGGTAGCCCAGGTAACCTGGGACCAGGTGCAGGCAATTGCGAAAGATAAAATGGAAGACCTCAATTGTTTTACAGTTGAGTCGGCCATGAAAATGGTAGCTGGTACCGCAAGGAGTATGGGGATAAGCGTCAAAGGCGAATTCCCCGGGAAAATTTAACTAGAGAAAAATGACTAAACTTACCAAAAATCGTAAAGCCGCCTTTGAGAAAATCGAAAAGGAAAGGCTCTATACGTTGAAAGAAGCATCGGTGCTGGTTAAGGAAATAACATCAACCAAATTTGATGCTTCAGTCGACCTGGATGTAAGGTTAGGTATCGATCCGCGAAAATCCAATCAGATGGTCCGCGGCGTGGTTTCCCTTCCTCATGGAACAGGGAAACAGACACGCGTTCTGGTGCTCTGCACTCCCGACAGGGAAGAAGAAGCAAAAGAAGCAGGAGCTGACCATGTAGGCCTCGATGAATTTATCGAAAAGATCAAAGGCGGCTGGACAGACGTGGATGTGATAATAACAATGCCATCCGTAATGGGGAAAGTAGGTCAGCTGGGAAGGATACTCGGTCCGCGCGGACTGATGCCCAACCCGAAAAGTGGAACCGTGACAATGGAAATCGGAAAAGCTGTCAGGGAAGTTAAACAGGGTAAGATTGATTTTAAAGTTGACAAAAACGGGATCATTCATGCCTCTGTCGGAAAAGTCTCATTTGAACCCGCAAAGATCGTTGAAAATGCAAGGGAGTTCATCTCCATGGTGAACAAACTTAAACCGGCTGCAGCCAAGGGAACCTACATCCGTAGCCTCTTCCTTTCAAGCACCATGAGCCCGGGTATAAAAATCGATCCTAAAGGCTTCGATGACTGATCTTAAAAACTGGAGATTAATTATGAGACGAGAAGAAAAAACAGCTATTATAGAAAGCCTGAGCGAAAAACTCAGGGAGTACACCCACTTTTATCTGACCGACACTGCTGATCTCAACGCTGCTGATACCAGCGACCTGAGGAGAAAATGCTTCGAAAACGACATCAAACTTGTCGTCGTCAAGAATACACTCCTCAAAAGAGCTCTCGAGCAGTCAGATATCGACTTTGAAGAACTGTATCCGGTTCTGAAAGGTACTACGTCCATCATGTTTGCAAACACAGGGAACGGACCTGCCAGATTGATAAAGGAATTCCGTGGCAAGCATGATAAGCCTGTTATTAAGGCTGCATACGTTCAGGAATCTGTTTATGTAGGCGCTGATCTCCTTGAGACACTCGTCGCCATAAAAACCAGAGAGGAACTCATCGGGGATATTATCCTTATGTTGCAGTCTCCCGCCCGGAACGTTATATCAGCCCTGCAGTCAGGCGGAAATAAATTACATGGTGTTCTTGAAACACTTTCACAAAAAGAGTAATAATCATTGTATAATCAATTTTAAAACAAATAAAAATGGCAGATCTCAAGAAATTTGCAGAAGAACTGGTTAACCTGTCTGTAAAAGAAGTCAACGAACTGGCGAAAATACTTAAAGATGAGTATGGAATCGAACCCGCCGCTGCAGCTGTTGCAGTAGCAGGTCCTGCTGCTGGTGGCGCAGCACCCGTCGTGGAAGAAAAAACTTCATTTACGGTTTTCCTTAATAACGCCGGAGGCCAGAAACTTCAGGTCGTTAAACTTGTTAAGGATATAACAGGTCTCGGACTGAAAGAGGCTAAGGCTGTGGTTGATGCCGCACCAGGCCCCGTTAAGGAAAATGTATCAAAAGAAGAAGCAGAAGCTATTAAAAATCAGTTAGTTGAGGCAGGAGCAGAAGTTGAACTTAAATAAGTCATACCTCATAGCTGGGTTATTATAGGTTTGGTCCCGAATGACTCGGGACCAGGCCTTTTCGTTCTTTTAATTACAAGTTCACTTAATCTTTTTATAAATGCCATCTAAATCTACCGAAAGAATAAGTTTCGGCACCAGGAAAAGCCAGCTTGATTATCCTGATTTTCTGGAAGTTCAGTTAAAATCATTCAGTGAGTTCTTTCAGCTGGGAACAACTCCCGAAAACAGGAAAAGAGAAGGACTCTATCAGGTCTTCAACGAGAACTTCCCGATAACCGATACAAGAAATAATTTTGTCCTCGAGTTTCTTGATTATTACATCGATCCCCCACGCTATACAATAGATGAGTGTATCGAACGGGGACTGACATTCAGCGTTCCACTGAAGGCCAAGCTGAAACTCTACTGTACCGATCCCGAACACGAAGATTTCGATACCGTAATCCAGGATGTGTACCTTGGAACAGTCCCTTATATGACGGAAAGAGGTACATTCGTCATCAACGGCGCCGAAAGAGTAGTGGTATCACAGCTCCACAGGTCACCGGGAGTATTCTTCGGTCAAAGCATACACGCTAACGGTACAAAACTATATTCGGCCAGGATAATCCCCTTCAAGGGATCATGGATCGAATTCGCAACCGATATCAACAACGTGATGTATGCATATATCGATAGGAAGAAAAAGCTTCCTGTGACAACGCTCCTCCGTGCCATCGGTTTCGAAAGCGACAGGGAAATCCTGGAGATATTTAACCTCGCTGAAGAACACAAAGTATCCAAAACCAGCATAAAAAAACTTGTCGGCCGCAAACTGGCTGCAAGGGTGCTGAAGACATGGGTCGAAGACTTTGTTGATGAAGATACAGGAGAGGTAGTTTCAATTGAAAGAAATGAAGTTATCCTCGACAGGGAACTGGTTATCGAACCCGATCATGTCGACCTGATCGTCGACTCGGGCGCGAAAGCTGTCCTCATTCACAAGGAAGATGCCAGCCTGTCGGATTTCGCAATCATATATAACACTCTGCAGAAAGATCCCTGCAACTCCGAGAAAGAAGCTGTTATTTACATTTACCGTCAGCTCAGGAATGCTGAACCGCCCGACGAGGCAACAGCACGCGACGTTATTGAAAAACTCTTCTTCTCTGATAAAAGATACGACCTCGGTGAAGTAGGCCGCTACAGGATCAACAAAAAACTCGGGCTCAACACCGATATGTCCGTCAAGATCCTTACCCGCGAAGATATAATCAAGATAATTGGTTATCTCATCGAACTTATCAATTCAAAAATTGACATTGACGATATCGACCATCTCAGTAACCGCAGGGTTCGTACCGTGGGTGAACAGCTTTATGCACAGTTTGGTGTCGGCCTGGCACGTATGGCACGTACGATCAGGGAGAGAATGAACGTTCGCGACAATGAAGTATTTACTCCTGTCGACCTTATCAACTCAAAGACATTGTCGTCGGTAATCAACTCATTTTTCGGTACCAACCAGCTGTCGCAGTTCATGGACCAGACCAATCCTCTGGCCGAGATGACTCATAAACGCCGTATGTCGGCACTAGGCCCCGGTGGCCTGTCGCGCGAAAGAGCAGGTTTCGAAGTAAGGGATGTTCACTATACCCATTACGGCAGACTGTGTCCCATAGAGACACCAGAAGGCCCCAACATAGGCCTTATCTCTTCGCTCTGCGTCTTTGCCAAGATCAATGAACTCGGCTTTATCGAAACTCCTTATCTGAAGGTGAAAGATGCACAGGTCGATCTTAGCGGTGAAGGCATAGTATGGCTCAGCGCCGAAGAAGAAGAATATAAGATGATTGCCCAGGCAAATGCTCCCCTGGCTGCTGACGGACATTTTGAAAACCCCAGGGCAAAATGCAGATACGAAGCCGATTATCCTATCGAGGAAGTCTCAAAGATCGACCTTATGGATGTGGCTCCCAACCAGATCGCTTCCATAGCCGCATCGCTTATCCCCTTCCTCGAACACGACGATGCAAACAGAGCACTGATGGGGTCGAACATGATGCGTCAGGCTGTACCGCTGATAAACCCGGAAACCGTAATAGTGGGAACAGGCCTTGAAGCACAGGTGATCAAAGACAGCCGTATACTGTTCGTGGCAGAAGGTGATGGCGTTGTTGAATATGTCGACTCCAACGAGATTGTGATACGGTATACCCGGACCGATGAGGAAAAATTCGTCAGCTTCGACGACGATACAAAAACATATGTTCTCCCCAAATACAAGAAAACAAACCAGAATACCTGTATCAACCTGGTACCTGTTGTAAAAAAAGGAGAGAAAGTCAGAAAAGGACAGGTTCTCACCGAAGGTTACGGTACCAAAAAAGGAGAACTGGCACTGGGAAGGAACCTGAAGGTTGCTTTTATGCCTTGGAAAGGCTACAACTTCGAGGATGCAATAGTAATATCCGAGAGAGTTGTACAGGATGATATGTTCACATCAGTGCATATAGATGAATACCTTCTTGAAGTGCGTGATACTAAGAGAGGTCTGGAGGAACTTACCTCCGACATTCCCAACGTAAGCGAGGAGGCAACAAAGCATCTCGATGAAAACGGTCTGATAAGGATAGGTGCCCATATAAGGCCCGGAGACATCCTCATCGGTAAAATCACTCCTAAAGGGGAATCAGATCCTTCACCCGAGGAGAAGCTTCTCAGAGCCATCTTTGGCGACAAGGCAGGCGACGTTAAGGATGCTTCCCTGAAGGCAGGTCCTTCGCTCGAAGGTGTCGTGATCGACAAGAAACTCTTTACCAGGGCTATAAAGGACAGAAAAGCCAAAGCCAGCGAAAAACCTCAACTCGAAAAAATTGAAAACGAGTTCAATAAAAATGTTGAGGAACTGAAGTCGAGGCTTGTTGACAAGCTTTTCATCCTGGTAAACGGCAAAACATCACAGGGTGTCAAGGATTATCTGAACGTGGATGTAATTCCCAAAGGCAGCAAATTCACCCTCAAGCAGCTTCAGGAGGTCGATTTTCTGAGCGTCAATCCGAATAAATGGACTACCGACAAGAAAAAGAACGACAGTATCAAGCAGCTTCTTCATAATTATATCATCAGGTATAAGGAAATAGACGGTATCTATAAGCGCAGGAAATATAATCTCACCATAGGCGATGAACTGCCTGCAGGTATCGTCAGACTGGCTAAGGTATATATAGCCAAGAAGAGAAAAATAAAAGTCGGCGACAAAATGGCCGGACGTCATGGTAACAAAGGTATTGTTGCCAAGATCGTGCGCCAGGAAGATATGCCTTTCCTTGAAGACGGAACCCCGGTTGACATTGTGCTCAACCCTCTGGGTGTGCCTTCGAGGATGAACCTCGGACAGATATATGAGACTGTCCTCGGATGGGCCGGGCAAAAACTCGGACTATGTTTTTCGACACCTATATTCGACGGGGCAACTCTCGATCAGATAACGGAATATACCGAGAAAGCCGGATTGCCCAGGTATGGTAAGACCTACCTTTACGACGGAGGTACCGGGGAACGTTTCGACCAGCCTGCCACAGTGGGGGTGATCTATATGCTCAAGCTGGGACACATGGTCGACGATAAGATGCATGCCCGTTCGATAGGACCTTACTCTCTCATCACGCAGCAGCCGCTGGGAGGTAAGGCACAATTCGGAGGTCAGCGCTTTGGTGAAATGGAAGTATGGGCTCTCGAAGCATTCGGAGCTGCACATATTCTCCAGGAAATACTCACGATAAAATCCGACGATGTTGTCGGCAGGGCCAAGGCATATGAAGCCATAGTCAAGGGCGAACCCATGCCTCAGCCGGGTATTCCCGAATCATTAAATGTTCTGCTCCATGAGCTTAGAGGACTGGGATTGAGCGTTATACTAGATTAACCTTACTCCGGCTTCTTAATTTTTAACTGAAAAGAAAAAATACAGTATATGTCATTCAGAAGAGATAACAAAACAAAAACAAGTTACTCGAAGATCTCAATAGGTCTTGCTTCACCTGAAGAAATACTCGATCGTTCGAGCGGTGAAGTACTGAAACCCGAGACGATCAATTACCGTACCTATAAACCTGAACGCGATGGACTTTTCTGCGAGAGGATATTTGGTCCGGTGAAAGATTACGAGTGCCATTGCGGGAAATACAAGCGTATCAGGTACAAGGGAATAGTCTGCGACCGTTGCGGTGTGGAAGTTACTGAGAAAAAGGTCCGCCGTGAAAGAATGGGTCATATATCCCTCGTGGTACCTGTGGCTCACATCTGGTATTTCAGGTCGCTTCCCAACAAGATAGGATATCTCCTCGGCCTGCCGACAAAAAAACTTGATTCCATTATTTACTACGAACGTTATGTTGTGGTCAACCCGGGGATCAAAGCCGCCGACGGGATCAATCAGCTTGATTTCCTCACAGAAGAGGAATACCTGGAGATAATGGAATCACTTCCCAAGGAAAACCAGTATCTCGAAGATACGCATCCCGACAAGTTCATTGCCGACATGGGAGCAGAAGCACTTCATAAACTTCTTAACCGCCTCGAACTTGACGAGATATCTTATTCACTTCGTCACAGGGCTAATACCGAAACTTCACAGCAACGCAAAAATGAAGCTCTCAAACGTCTTCAGGTTGTCGAGGCATTCAGGGAATCAAAGCAGGTTAACAGACCTGAATGGATGATAATAAAGGTTGTCCCGGTAATTCCACCCGAACTGAGGCCTCTTGTACCTCTCGATGGCGGTCGTTTCGCAACAAGCGACCTCAACGATCTTTACAGAAGGGTAATCATCAGGAACAACCGTCTGAAAAGACTTATTGAAATTAAAGCTCCTGAGGTTATACTGCGAAATGAAAAACGTATGCTGCAGGAGTCGGTCGATTCACTTTTTGATAACTCAAGAAAGGCCAACGCTGTAAAAACCGACGCTAACCGTCCTCTTAAGTCACTGAGCGACAGCCTTAAAGGCAAGCAGGGAAGATTTCGTCAGAACCTGCTCGGAAAAAGGGTCGACTATTCAGCACGATCGGTTATTGTTGTAGGTCCCGAACTGAATCTTCATGAATGCGGACTTCCGAAAGATATGGCCGCAGAACTGTATAAGCCGTTTATTATCCGCAAGCTTATCGAACGCGGCATAGTAAAGACAGTAAAGTCGGCCAAAAAGATTGTCGACAGAAAGGATCCTGTGGTATGGGACATACTCGAAAATGTTCTGAAGGGTCATCCTGTGTTGCTTAACCGCGCACCCACACTTCACAGACTAGGTATACAGGCTTTCCAGCCAAAACTTATTGAAGGAAAGGCCATACAGCTCCACCCTCTTGTATGTACAGCTTTCAACGCCGACTTTGATGGTGACCAGATGGCTGTCCATCTGCCCCTTGGAAATACTGCCGTGCTTGAAGCACAGATGCTCATGCTGGCTTCACATAACATTCTCAATCCGGCTAACGGAGCTCCGATAACGGTTCCTTCACAGGATATGGTTCTCGGGCTCTATTATATCACCAAGGGAAGGAAGAGCACTGAAACAGAAAAGGTAAGAGGCGAAGGCCTGATCTTCTATTCACCTGCTGAGGTTACAATAGCTCATAATGAAGGTAAGGTAGACCTGCATGCTTTCATAAAAGTGAAAGTTAATGACAGGGTCAACGGAGAACTGGTAAATCATCTGATAGAAACTACTGTAGGAAGAGTAATTTTCAACCAGTATGTTCCCGAAGAGGTGGGATTCATAAATGAGATCCTTACGAAAAAATCATTGAGGGATATCATCGGTCGTGTTCTGAAACTTTCAGGAATGGCGAAGACAGCCGATTTCCTGGATGCGATCAAGAACCTCGGTTTTGATTCGGCATTCAGAGGCGGATTGTCGTTCAACCTCGATGATGTTATAATACCAGAGGATAAAACTAAATTTGTAGGAGAAGGCTATGAACAGGTAGAGGAGGTTCTCAATAATTACAACATGGGGTTCATAACGAACAACGAACGTTATAACCAGATCATCGATATATGGACACATGTTAACGCAAGGCTTACCCAGTCGCTCATGAAACAGCTTTCAAACGACAAACAGGGATTTAACTCTGTTTACATGATGCTCGACTCGGGTGCCAGGGGATCTAAAGAACAGATACGGCAGCTGTCGGGTATGAGAGGCCTTATGGCTAAACCTCAGAAATCGGGTTCTTCAGGATCTGAGATTATCGAGAACCCCATTCTGTCAAACTTTAAAGAAGGACTGTCTGTTCTTGAATACTTCATTTCAACACACGGTGCCCGTAAAGGTCTGGCCGATACAGCTCTGAAGACTGCCGATGCAGGATACCTTACCAGAAGGCTTGTGGATGTATCACAGGATGTGATCATTAACGAAGAAGACTGTGGTACCCTGAGAGGTCTGGTGGCAACAGCGATAAAGAAAAATGAAGAAGTCGTTGAATCGCTCTATGAAAGGATACTTGGCCGTACAACCGTTCACGATGTTTATCATCCTCTGACAGGAGAACTCATCGTCGAAGCAGGGCAGGAGCTTACTGAAGAACTGGCAGCCAGGATAGAAGACTCACCTATAGAGCAGGTTGAAATACGCTCGGTTCTTACCTGTGAATCCAAGAAAGGTGTATGTGCAAAATGCTACGGTCGTAACCTCTCAACAGGACAAATGGTCCAGAAAGGTGAAGCCGTTGGTGTAATTGCAGCACAGAGTATCGGTGAACCCGGAACCCAGCTTACCCTCCGTACATTCCACGTGGGTGGTACCGCTTCGAATATTACAACCGAATCACGGCTCGTGGCACGTTATTCAGGTATCGCCGAGATTGAAGAACTGAGGTCAGTAGAGAAAAAAGACGCGGAAAAAGGTAAGATCGACATTGTTATAGGCAGGCTTGCAGAACTGAGGATAATAGACAAAAAGACAGGCATCGCCCTCACAACCCATACAGTACCTTACGGATCGAAACTGTATATTAAACCCGGACAGGAGGTTGAGAAAGGAAAACTCATTTGTGAGTGGGATCCTTTCAACGCGGTCATTATCGCCGAAGTAGGAGGTAAGATCGGATACGATTACCTTATTGAAGGGATAACTTTCCGTGAAGAATCAGACGAGCAGACCGGTTTCAAGGAGAAGGTTATCATAGAGAGCCGCGATAAGACTAAGAACCCTGCCATCAAGATACTTGCTCCAAAGGGAGGTGAGGAACTCAGGCTCTATAACCTGCCGGTGGGATCCCACCTGGTTGCAGAGACAAATAAGATCGTGGAAGCAGGTGATGTACTCGTAAAAATTCCGCGTGCCGTTGGTAAATCGGGTGATATAACAGGAGGTCTTCCAAGGGTTACCGAACTCTTTGAAGCCCGTAACCCTTCAAACCCGGCTATCGTTTCGGAAATTGACGGCGAAGTTACCTTTGGAAAAATCAAGAGGGGTAACAGGGAGATAACCATAAAATCAAAGACCGACGAGATCAAAAAATACCTTGTACCACTGTCCAAACAGATACTCGTTCAGGAAAATGACTACGTAAAGGCAGGTACACCGCTTTCCGACGGTGCAATAACACCTTCTGACATTCTCGCTATCAAAGGTCCTACAAAAGTACAGGAATATATAGTAAATGAGATTCAGGAAGTATACCGTCTGCAGGGTGTGAAAATCAACGATAAACACTTCGAGATCATTGTCAGACAGATGATGCGCAAGGTGGAAATTGTGGATCCGGGCGACACGAAGTTCCTTGAACGCCAGATAGTTGACAAGCTCGAGTTTATGGATGAAAACGACTGGATCTACGACAAGAAGGTTATTACCGAGAGTGGAGACTCACAGACATTACGTCCGGGAATGATAATCACGGCACGCAAACTGAGAGATGAGAATTCCGTTCTGAAGAGAAAAGACCAGAAGATCGTTGAAGCCAGGGATGCCATTCCGGCAACTTCCAGTCAGGTTCTGCAGGGGATCACCCGTGCAGCACTGCAGACCAACAGTTTCTTCTCGGCAGCCTCTTTCCAGGAAACGACCAAGGTACTCAACGAAGCTGCAATACTCGGGAAAATAGACAGACTGGAAGGCCTGAAAGAAAATGTCATCGTGGGTCATCTTATTCCTGCCGGAACAGGTCAGCGCGAGTATAACAGCATCATTGTAGGCTCACTTGAAGAATATGAAGAACTGGTTGGTGCCGACAGGGAGCAGGAAGCTGAAGCCGAAAAGGCTGATGCAGGTAAATAACTAAATATTAAAGTCATGGCAGATTCAAGAGAACAAAACCAGATCAGTATAGAACTTAACGAGGAAGTGGCCCAGGGCATCTATTCCAACCTGGCGGTCATAACCCACTCTGCCTCGGAGTTCGTAGTCGATTTCGTAAGGATCATGCCGGGAATACCCAAGGCACAGGTGAAGTCGAGGATCATACTTACCCCTGAACACGCAAAAAGACTTGTTGCCGCTCTTCAGGATAATATTTCAAAGTTTGAATCTGTTCACGGACCGATAAAGGAGGTCAAGGGTTCAGGACCGGTAATGCCTATGAGCTTCGGCGGTCCGACAGCCCAGGCCTGAAATAAATGCCAAACAACTCCAACTCACGGCCGTCAGCGATGCTGACGGCTTTTTTTTGAATTGAAAGAAATAAATCCGACCTTTGTGTGTTATTATTTTGAAAGAATCTGACATCAGACAATGAGAAAATATATTTCAGGTAAGATCATGGTTGCCCTTGTCATCATTGCACCGCTTCTATCTGTGCACGGATGCGATAAACAGGAGAAATGCGGTTGCGACGGCGATGTTCTCTTCAGCATTACACTCGATACTTTTTCCCCGATCGATTATTCTGAGATCTATGTAAGCGGAGAAGGTGCAGTGATGAGTTTCAGAATTGGTTATGACACCTATACCTTCTGTAATCCTGTAGAGATGTATGAGGTCTATAAGAAACTCAATCCCGAACATCAGATAAAGATTTCAGGCGACGTTTTCTGGGATTGCCAGTACGTAAGCAGTGCAAGCCAGTCATCATATTATTATTACTACTATAAGTATTATAATATCAGGGTTACCGAGATGAAGTCGCACATGTACGGTAAATAGCCCCATTCCCTATGACCATGTATGCTATATCTTTTGCGGGTGCCGGCAATGTTGCCGCCACACTCTGCAGAGAATTCTACAGGTCAGGAATACAGATTGACAGGATAGTATCCAAAACAGAGAAAAAAGGAAGATCTCTTGCTGCAGACTGCAACGCTGAATGGTCTGATGAACTTAGTTTCGGCGCTGCCACCAGGGTGATAATAGTTGCCGTACCCGACCACAGCCTCCGCGAAGTCCTTGCCTCTATCGAGTGTCCCGGAGAATGTATAGTTGCACATACTGCCGGAAGTTTCGGACTGGAGGTCTTTCCTCCTTCAATAAGTAAGAAAGCTGTGTTCTATCCTTTCCAGACATTTACTTCGGGAAGAAAATTGAATGTAGCTGCGATACCGTTCCTGCTCGAAGCTTCCGATGACGATACTGCAAAACTTCTTCAGGACCTTGCTTCGACTCTTGGTGCAAAGACAGCTTTTATGGATACAGACACCAGGAAGATGCTTCATCTTGCAGCAGTATTTGTTTGTAATTTCACCAACTATTTGCTTACTGCGGGAAAGGAGATCACCTCTGAGGCCGGGCTCGATTATAAAATACTTGAACCACTTGTAAATGAGACCATAGCCAAAGCTTTCGATACCGGTCCCGATATGTCGCAGACAGGTCCTGCGATCAGGAATGACCTGAACACTATTGAAAAGCATCTGAAATTATTATCTTTCTCGCCCGAATTGCAGAAAATATATTACGAACTTACCGAATCAATTAGAAAACACTACAAAACAGATCAGGGATGACAAATTTCAAGGAAGGGCTTGCCGGTGTAAAGGCATTCATTTTTGATATTGACGGTGTGCTTTCACTTCAGACAATAAATCTAAATGTATTCGGAGTGCCGAACCGGACAATCAACCTCCGCGATGGTTATGCCCTGCAGCTTGCAGTTAAAAAAGGCTATAAGGTTGCTATCATATCGGGAAGCAATTCAAAGGATTATCAAAAGAGGCTCAGGCAACTCGGGATTACCGACGTATTCCTCAACAGCAGGAAAAAGATAGATCATTACCGTTATTTCAGAAAAAAATACAATCTGAATGATACGGAGATTCTTTATATGGGTGACGATATTCCTGATTTTTATGTTATGAAGGAAGCAGGTGTTCCGGTATGCCCTAGTGATGCCGACAGTGAAATAAGGCAACTGTCGGTTTATGTCTCCGATAAAAAAGGCGGAGAGGGTTGTGTGAGGGATGTGATTGAACAGGTTCTCAGGCTGCATGACAAATGGATGGATTCCGAATCATTTACATGGTGATATGAAAGAATTTCTGCAACTTATACGCTGGAAAAACCTTCTCATTGTGACTCTTACGATGGTCCTGATGAGATATTTTGTGATCTCACCCCTTCTGAGCCAGGTTAAAGTGGCGCTGGCCGCAGCACCCGACGTTCCTCTGCCCATGATGCTGCAGTTACCTCTGCTGCATTTTATTCTTCTCATTGCCGCCACACTATGCATTACTGCAGGAGGTTACGTAATAAACGATTATTTCGATATACGGACCGACCTCGTTAACAGAGGTAACATAATTGTGGGGAACAAGATATCGAGAAGGAAGGCTATCCTGTGGCACTCAGTATTCAACATAGCAGGTGTATCTATGGGCTTCTACGTATCCTACAGGGCGGGTCTTTTCTGGATGGGCCTGATCTTCCTGGTGGTATCGGGTCTGCTGTATTTTTATTCAGCGAGTTATAAGAGGCAATTTCTTATCGGGAATCTGGTAGTTGCATTTCTGACAGCCATGGTGCCCTTCCTGGTTGTCCTGTATGAATGGCCATCACTTTACCGGTACTATACGGTAAATGCAGTAAGTGTCCCTGAAATGTCTTTTCTCTTTTACTGGGTAGGCGGTTTTGCCCTTTTTGCTTTTCTTACAACCCTCACCAGGGAGATAATCAAGGATATTGAGGATTTTGAAGGTGACAGGGCTTACGGGCGCAATACACTGCCGGTGGTGACAGGCATACCTGCTTCAAAGATAATTTCGACAGTTCTTGCAGGGCTCACCATCCTGCTTCTTTATATCGTCTGGTTCCTTTATGTACGCGACTGGATAACATTGATTTATATCTCGGCAGCTATAGTTGTTCCACTGGTGCTGGTCATATGCCGTGTAATTTGCGGAAGCACCAGGCGGCAGATACATGGCGCCAGCAGCATGATGAAGATAGCTATGCTCACCGGTATTCTTTATTCTCTGGTGGTGAAGGCAATAATATACTGGAAGCTCCTCTGATCCATGCTCACCGACATATCATTAAAATACAGGATAACCCTCGCTTCGAGGTCACCGCGGAGGCAACAGCTTCTTCGTGAGCTGGGGCTCGAATTCAAGATATCAGAGAAAGATTATGACGAATCATTTCCCGGAGGACTCGCAGGAGAAGAGATCGCACTTTATCTTGCCCGGTCGAAGGCAGATCATTTCAGGGAATCCCTTCTGCCCGGCGACATGATAATCACTGCAGACACCATCGTATGGTGCAACGGAGAGATTCTTGAAAAACCTTCAGACAGGCAGGATGCTTTCAGAATGCTCAGGCTCATCTCGGGCAGCACACATGAGGTGATCACAGGAGTGAATATCCTGACCTTTACGAAAGAGACCACTTTCACCGATACCACGAAGGTTACTTTTGATGATCTTTCGGATGAGGAGATAATTTATTATATTGACCGCTTCAAACCGTACGATAAGGCAGGCGGCTACGGAATCCAGGAGTGGATAGGTATTGCCGGTTGCAGCATGATAGAAGGCTCATACTTCAATGTTGTAGGTCTGCCCGTACAGAGACTCTATAAGGAACTGAAAAATTTTTAAGGAATATAAAATCTGAGAATATGAAAAAACTGCTTTTGTCATTTATGATCGTTCTTGTATCGCTTTCTGCGACGGCAACACCTGATGAGGGGATGTGGATACCCATTCTCATTGAAAAATATAATATCAGACTCATGCAGGAGAAGGGATTCAAACTTTCTGCCGAAGACATTTACAGTGTTAACAAAGCCTGTATGAAAGATGCTGTAGTCATTTTTGGCGGCGGTTGTACCGGTGAGCTGATCTCCCCAGACGGACTTCTGATAACAAATCATCATTGTGGTTACGGAACCATACAGAGGCTTTCGAGCATCGAAAACGACTACCTGGCAAACGGTTTCTGGGCCATGTCGAGGGAAGAGGAGATCCCCGCTCCCGGATTGTCGGTTACAATTCTTAAATGGATGGAAGATGTAACCGACCGGATGATGAAAGGTATTACCGAAGACATGAATGCCCAGGAAAGGCAGAAAGTTCTGGATGCCAATTCGGAAGAGATAAGGAAAAAAGCTCTGGAAGGGACAGGTTACACTGCCAGAATAAGCCCCTTCTACATGGGCAACCAGTATTTTATGCTTGTTTATGAGACTTTCAGCGATGTTCGTTTTGTCGGGGCACCGCCTTCAGCCATAGGAAAATTCGGAGGCGAAACAGACAACTGGATATGGCCCCGTCATACAGGCGATTTCTCTCTGTGGAGAGTGTATGCGGGTACTGAAAACAAACCTGCAAGGTATGCCAGAGAAAATGTTCCATACAAACCACTTTATCATTTTCCCATCTCACTGAAAGGGGTTCAGGAAGGCGACTTCACCATGGTATTCGGATACCCCGGATCTACATCACAGTATGTCCCCTCATATCATATAGATATGGTCAAAAACCATATCAACCCGAAAATGATAGCGATCAGGACAAAAAAGATAGAGATAATGGAAGCAGCCATGAATACCGATCCTCTCATCAGGCTTCAGTATTCGGCAAAGAAATCAGGTGTGGCTAATGCATGGAAGAAATGGATAGGGGAGAACCAGGGGCTGGAAAGGATGAAGACCATCGAGAAGAAGCAGGCCTTTGAGAAAGGCCTTACCGAATGGATTAACGCTGAGGCCGGGAGAAAGGCAAAATACGGGCATCTCCTGCCGGAATATGAAAAGCTCTACTCGCAGTTAAAGGATTATTCACTTGTAAACAGTTTTACCTCCGATGCCTTTTTCAGCAGCGGCGCCGAGGCTGTAGGTTTCGCCAGGAACATGATGGCATTTGCAAACCTTTTTGAAGGTGATGCCGACGCAGCCAGGATTGAAGCTGTAAAGGGAGAATTGCTTGCTGCTGCAGACAGGTTCTTCAAGAATTATAATCACGAGACCGACAAAAAGTTATTTGTTGCCGTGATGGGATTGTATGGTGAAGAGCTTGAAGAAAAGTGGCAGGCACCGGAGTATTTAAAAATAAAGAGTTCATGTAAAGGTGATTTTCAGGCACTTGCAGATAAAGTGTACCCGGTGAGTGTTTTCACCGATGAAGCCAGGTTCACAGCCTTCGTGAACGGATTCAGCAAACGTTCACTCAAGGCTCTCGCAAAAGATCCGATTTATAACCTTGCCAGGAGCGCAAGTGAATTCATATCAGCGAATGTACGTGGCGAGTTAATGAGGATACAATCAGAGATTCAGAAGCTTAATCCTCTGTATATGACTCTTCAGATGGAATTTGACAGCGACCGACTTTTCTATCCCGATGCAAATTCAACATTAAGGGTCGCTTACGGCGCTGTTAAAGGTTATTATTCAAAAGATGCTGTTTATTTTAGACACTATTCAACCCTTAAGGGGATCATTGAAAAAGACAATCCCGAAATATTCGACTATGATGTACCCGACAAGCTGAAGGAGCTTTATCGTACAAAAAATTATGGTCGTTATACACAGAACGGAGAGGTGCCTGTGTGTTTCATAGCAACAAATCATACCACAGGAGGTAACTCAGGGAGCCCCGTGATAAATGCAGACGGACACCTTATCGGAGTGAATTTCGACAGGGCATGGGAAGGTGTTGCAAGCGACATGGCATTCAACCCGGAACAGAGCCGGAACATAAGTCTCGACATAAGGTATGCTCTTTTCATTATCGACAAGTTTGCGGGAGCAGGCTACCTTCTTAATGAAATGACGCTGGTGGAATAAACCCGCTGTCAGAAGCGGATCGTATATTTTACCTTGAGCCTCGCTTCGTAGACCTCAGGAGTGAAACGTTCGTGTGGATCTATAAGAGGCGAGTTAAAGGTAAGGAATACTTCTTTGCCCGGTTTAATTATCCATTGGAAACGTGACTGCCAGCCGATCGTTTCGGTTTTGTTGTCGTACTGTGCATAATTCGACCAGTAGATATCAGGGCTGAAAAGGAAATTGAGGTTCAGACGAAATATCTGTGTCACAAAATCTCCTTCCGCGAGCGATACCCATCTTCTTTCTGCGTCGAGGCCCAGGTATACCGGAACACCTATTTTGTATCCGGTCTGGATGAGGAGATCGGTTCTGTGGCCTGAATAGAATGATCCAAAAGCCGTTTTTACCAGTCCCCATAGGTTTCTTCGTTTTGCAGAGGTAAGAGTAAGGGTATGACGCCAGAAATTATAATCTCCGCCGGGGATGTCAATTGTGTCGAATATATTGAAAGGTTTCTCCAGCCTGTCGAACTGATATTGTGACTGCAGGGAGATAATATCTCCGCTCATGAAAGTAATTGTTGAGTAATTGAGATTTATTTCTCCTGTCAGGAGGTCGTTGTTTACCGTACTGAAGATAAATGAATAATCTGCGCCGGTCTTGACCTGGAGAATGGGTGAATTTTTTGGTCTGGGACCCAGTGTCAGTGCCCCGTAAGTATCTCTGATACCTTTCCGCGGAACGAAACCGAGGCCGGGAGTGAAGTTTTCTCCTATTTCAAGGTATCCTGCCCTGAAGTTCAGGAAGTCATTCGGATAGTTTATTTCTGCTCCGAAAGTCAGATCATGACCTGAAATTCCTTCTGTGAATGATTTCACACCATAAAGTGAGAATTTGAGGTTTTTATTCCCTTTCAGTTCCGAAGTCCCTATTTTAAGATCAAAGCCGGCCAGCGAGTTAGCAGCGTCGGAGAAAGCATTGCCGTTAGAACCGATAATTCCTATTGAGGATTGTTTTCCGAGGTCGACTGAAACTCTTCCTACCGAATAGCCCGGGTTGTCCCATGCGTTGTCGTCTTTAATATGAAGAACTCCGAAATTGAACCTTCCTGCTTTACCTGTGAATTTACCGCCATATTTTATGGGAACAGGATTCCCGGTGCTGTCGAGTCCTATACTTCTTGAGAAGAACGGTATCATTGAGGTCTTCTTGATATTGTCGTCGTCGCCGTTAATGCCAAAATTGAAGTAGTTTGAGCCATCGAGGAAGAAGTCCCTTTTTTCGGGAAAGTAAAGGGAAAAGCGTGTCAGGTTGATCTGTTTTTCATCCACTTCCGTCTGGGCGAAGTCAGTATTTACAGTTAATGCTGCTTTCAGGGAAGGTGTTATCTGGTAAAACGCATCTATTCCAATATCAGCCACCGGCTTTGATGCTGAATTTTCCTTTTTACTGAATCCTCCTGTTGCATAGGGTATTACGTCAAGACCTATGCCCTGGGTCATATCTTTTAGCCCGCTTATCCTTCCGCAGTCGGATACCTGGAACTTGTCAGCGTCAAGAGAAGTGGCAGGCCAGGTTGAAGATTCGGATTTTCTTTTTATATGTCTTATACATTTTAATCCCCATGTATCGGAACTTTTGTCGAAGCCCATGGTCTTGAAGGGGATGATAAGTTCCGATTCCCAGCCTGAATCGGTTATTTTTGCCTTTCCGTCCCAGATGCCGTCCCATGCCTTGTTAAAATATTGTCCGTTTTCATTTATCAGGGCATCACCTATACTGCCCCTGGGTCCGATCTGAAACCAGTAACCGCTCCTGCCGTCGAGAAAAGTATCGAAAATCACCTGTATCCTGTCATCTTCACCCAGACTGACATCCCTCGCAAGTTCTTTGGCGATGATACCTTCCGGATCGTCATAACATCTTATGCCTACGTAGATATTATGACGGTCGTAGAGGAAGAGGAATTCGGTTTTTTCGGTTACCGGTTCACCGTTACGCGGTTCTTTCTGGGAAAAGTCATCCACAACGACAGCGTTTTTCCAGACCTCGTCATTTGTTAAACCATCGATAACCGGAGGACTGTCGGTATAAACCGCTTTTATACCTGGTATCTGAGAGTGGATGATACCTGAACCGGCCAGGAGGAAGAATATTATCAGATTTGTCAGAAGGTATGAACCACCGTTTATTTTTTCATTTTTATGAATCCCCATACCTTCCCATTTTTGTAAGACTGTTTTGTGGTTTAAAAATAGGTTTTTTGATCAGTTCAGGATGAAATTTTTAACTTGATTTAACTTCCCGGAATATTTTTGGACAACTGCTGCCTGATCGTCGATGGTTTTTCTGACGTCGTCCTGGTTTCTGTCAATCTTCGGAATCCCCGACCTGGCTTTCGCAAGAGCCCTTTCAGCCTTCCTTTTCTTTTTTTCAGATTTTGTTATCGATTTCAGGGTCTTCTTTTTATCTTTTTCCAGTCCTTTGAGATAATCCTCCTTGGTATCCCTTTCTTCGCCCGAATTCATCGAAGGAAGTTCCATGCTGTGTTCAGATATTGCTGCTGTAAGTGAAGTCAGATGGTTATTGAGGTCTGTCAGTTTTTCTGCCTCCGAGGAGATTGTTTTTTCGCTTTTACTGATGGTTCTTTCCATTCCTGACCCCTCTCTTTCCAGCGAGCCCAATTCTTTTTCGAGGTCTTTCAGCTTCGTCTCTTCAGCTTTAAGCTGCTCTTCGACAAGGCTTATATACTGGTCCTTTGCAAAATTGAACAGAAAGGTCCTTGCTCTTGCCAGTTCTGCTTCTCCTGTCGCTTTTTCGATGTACAGATCTTTCCTGAGTTCAAAGGCAGCTCCGATATAAAGGCCCGTGTCACTTGCAGATAGCCGGCTGTAGACATTGACGGGATCCGGCGCAATTTCCTTGATATTGGCTCCGAAAATAGACAGCTCTCCATTTTCAGTTACGACCTTCGATTTTGTACCTGATTCCAGGGTTTTGATCCAGTTGTCGAATGTTTTCTGGTATTCCACTTCGGGTATCAACACACCCATGCCGGGAAGCGATCCCTTACCGATTTTCACTGAATCTTCATAGAAAAGAATGGGATCCTGTGCCCTGATACCGGCCGACAGAAGAAATACCAGCAGCGGAAGAAAAATCTTTAGTTTCATAGCTTGCGGGGTATTATGTATAATATATGTAAATATAGCAAAATACCCTATTCCCGGGCAGTATTTCTGAAAAAATAAACGATAAAACGATCTTCTTTCTCTTTGATCAGCCAGTGCGTCAGTCCAGGGCTTGATGCCTTTTCGATAAGCGGTGCCGGCAGAAAAGGTGCAGTTAATTTGTAAATTGATCCGCCTTCAAGTTTGTTAAGATCGGAGAGGACCTGGTTTACAGGCTGTTCTCCGGCAGCCAGTGAAAGATTTGCATCAGAAAGCTTTTTTATTTCCATATCAGGAAACCCTTCACTTATCAGTTCCTGTAATGCCATAATTTCAAACTTCAGCAGATACATGTTTAAGGCAGATGCAATCCTCTTACTGCATTTATGTTGATTTAAAATTACTAACTTTCAGGTGTATTTTAAACCGGATTTATGAAAATAGTCGCCGATGATAAGATCCCTTTTCTCAAAGGGGTTCTTGAACCCTATGCTGAAGTGCTTTACCTGCCGGGAGGAAAGATAACCCGAAAAGATATTTCTGATGCCGATGCCTTGCTGGTAAGAACAAGAACGAAATGCACGGAGGAGCTTCTCGGCGGAACCAGAGTGAGCTTCATCGCTACTGCCACGATCGGATTTGACCATATTGACACACGATTCTGTAAAAAAAACGGTATAGCATGGACCAATGCTCCCGGATGCAATTCTTCATCAGTACAACAGTATGTTGCAGCGGCACTTCTGAAAATGGCTTCCGAATTCAGGTTCTCATTAAAGGGAAAGACCATTGGCATAATAGGAGTAGGGAACGTGGGCTCCAAAGTCGAAAAACTGGCAGGTATACTTGGGATGAACATACTTCTTAACGATCCGCCACGGGCCAGAAAAGAAAATGATGCAAAATTCACCGACCTCCGGACCGTCCTCGGCGAGTCAGATATTATCACACTTCATGTACCTCTGAACGTTGTCGGAAGAGACGCTACCTGGCATCTCATAAGCGAGAAGAGCCTGAAGAAAATGAAAAAAGGAGCCTGGATAATAAATTCCTCACGTGGGGAGGTGGCAGATACTGCAGGACTATATAAGGTGTTATCGTCAGGAAAACCTGGCGGGGCCGTGCTCGATGTATGGGAGAATGAACCTGACATAGACCTCGAACTTATGTCGAAGACTTTTATTGCAACACCGCACATAGCAGGTTATTCTACCGACGGAAAGGCAAACGGGACATCAATGGCGGTGAATGCACTTTGCAGGCACTTCAGTCTTCCTATTACCGAATGGTACCCCGAAGACCTTCCTTTTCCCGGGCAGCCCGAAATTAAAATCGACGGAACAGGAAAAAGCGATGAAGAGATCCTTCATCTGGCTGTTAACCACTCATACAATATAGACGAGGATAATATTAACCTCAGGTTTGCACCTTCCGATTTCGAGAGACAAAGAGGTGAATACAGGGTGAGGAGAGAATTTCCGGCTTATACCGTAAAGCTTTCCGGGGCTTCGGAAAAAGTTTCCGGGATGCTTGATTCATTAGGTTTTAATGTTGTATGACAAAGGGATTATATTGTTTGATACTAACTAAGATCGTGAAATGATGTCAGTTAAGAGAAGAGACCTTATCAAAAAAATGACATTGGCAGCAGCAGGATTTGCTGCAATGCCGCTAACAGGTATTGATACAAGTAAAGCTGTGAATGGTATTAAAGATGCAGGCGTTAATCTACTCAAAATCAGTCTTAATGCATATTCATTCAATACCTTGTTACGCAACGGTTCCATGAGCCTTGATGATCTACTGGAGTTTTCAGCAACAACGGGTTTCGACGGCCTGGATATAACAGGATATTATTTCCCCGGCTATCCGCTTGTTCCTTCAGATGATCTGATCTATCATCTCAGAAAAAAAGCTTTCAGGCTCGGACTCGATCTTGGATGCCTGGGGGTAAGAAATGACTTTACAAACAGTGATAGCGACAAACGCTCTGCTGACAGGCAACTTGTGAAAGACTGGGTTGTCGTGGCACATAAAATAGGTGCGCCCGGTCTTAGGATCTTCAGTGGAAATCAGCCTCAGAATAATATACCATGGATTAAAACGGCAGAGCAGGTAGCTGCCGATATCAGGGAATGTGCCGATTTTGCAGCAGGTTATGGAGTGATGCTTGCCCTGCAGAACCACAATGATTTCCTTAAGACATCTGCTGATGTTGAAAAGTTAATGAGTATCATTGATCATGAATGGGTCGGACTGATGCTTGATATAGGTAGCTACAGGACAGCGGACCCATATTCCGATATTGCTTCAAATGTGAAGCATGCAATAACATGGCAGATAAAGGAGAAAGTATATATTAATGATAAACAGGTAGATACAGATATGGATCGGATCATTGACATAGTCAGGGATTCAGGTTACAGAGGCTATCTGCCTCTTGAAACACTCGGAGAAGGAGATCCGTATCTAAAGGTGAAGACCTTATATGAAAAAGTGAAGAAGGTTGTCAGTACCTCTGCTTCAGCCTGAAGGATATTTTTCTTTTTCGGTCTTCTAAACCCATTCATCTTTCAGAATCTCACCTCCGATGCCTACAATGATTTGTTTTACAGGTACTTTGCGGCTGGCATTAGCCTGCGCTGCCCTTACCATCTGAAGCAGACCGCCACAGCAAGGAACCTCCATCATCAGGATAGTAACAGTGTTAACCTTTGCTGTGTCGATCATGGCAGTGAGTTTTTGTATGTATGTTTCAATTCCGTGATCGAGTTTCGGGCATGCAATTGCAAGGCTCCTGCCCTTGAGAAAGCGGGAATGAAAATCTCCCATTGTATATGCAACACAATCAGCCGTCAGAAGGAGGTCGGAGTCTCTCAGATAGGAGGCAGCCGGGTTTAACAGATGCATCTGTACCGGCCATTGCCGTAGTTCCGAAGGTCTGCCTGCCACAGGGATGTCAGTCTCGTCGCTATAAGGTTTTTCTATTATCATCTCTTTCATGCCGGGGCATCCTTCTGAGTGTGAGTGTGAGTGTGAGTGTGAGTGTGAGTGCTGTTGCCTTATTACTTGTCCTTCAGAATCGGAATGGTTTTTTATTATCGCGATTAGCTCAGCGGCATCGAAATCCAGAGTATTACTATGCTCTTCCAGGAAACTGAGCGCCTGATTAAGATATGTGGTTTCCCCATGATCGCTGAGATGTTTCAGGTGAGCTTTTACTGTGTTCTTCCCTTTATGGATCATCTGTTTCATAACCTTTATTTCATCATAGCGTTCAGCCTCGCGGGTTTCAACGGTTATGGCTCCTTCAGGGCAGTGCCCTATGCAGGCTCCCAGTCCGTCGCACATCAGTTCACTTATCAGACGTGCTTTTTCGTCTATGATCTGAAGGGCTCCTTCGTGACAATTAGGTACACATATTCCACAGCCGTTACATTTCTCCTCATCAATTTTTATGATATCCCTTTGCATTTATAAATCAGTATTATTTCCCTGTAAAAATGGACAAAACAGAAAGAATGAAATGTAACATTTGTTACATTTTGAAATTTAAATAACTTCACCACCCAATGAAGCTATTATGGCTGAAAGGTCATATATGCCTGTCGGTCTTATTAAACATTTTGAGAATGGATTTCTATAAACTGGATCAGTCTCCTCTGTTCAGAGGATTGTTACCCTCAGATATAGAGGGTATTATGAAGAATATACACTTTCGTATCAGGCGCTACGGACCTGGTGACCTGATTGCACAAAGCGGAGAAAAAGTGTCTTCGATGATGATAGTTACAGAGGGCGGTGTTAAAGGAGAAATGACTGCTTATTCGGGCCGGGTAATCAAAATAGAAGAAGTAGAGGCTCCGGGAGCTGTTGCTGCAGCTTTCCTTTTCGGCAGAAAGAATATTCTTCCGGTTAATGTCATTGCCATTGTGGAAACAGAGATCCTTTTCATCGAAAAAACGGTATTTCTCCAGTTACTGAAGGGTAACAGCAGAGTGCTGGTAAATTTCCTGGATATGATATCCAACCGCTCACAATTTCTTTCTGATAAGATCAGGTTCCTGAGTTTTAAAACCATAAAAGGCAAGCTTGCTCATTACATCCTCCAGCAGGCAGGTGAATCGGGGACCTCCGTCAGGCTTGGACTTACACAGTCATCTATTGGTGATCTCTTTGGGGTAACGAGGCCTTCCGTATCCAGGGCTCTCAGGGAAATGGAGGAAGAAGGTCTTATTGCTGCAAAAGGGAAATCGGTTTCCATTACTGACAGGCAGGGGCTATCAGAGCTCACAGGAAACTGAAGCCTGCCGGATCAGCCTTCAGAGACTCCTTCCGGAAGGATTATTGTGAAACATGTCCCTGCACCTTCAGTACTCTCAACACTAATTGTCCCTTTATTCAGCATTACGAGTTCATGGCAGAGCTTCAGACCCAGTCCGGTTCCTTTTTCATTATCCGTACCCGGTGTGCTTGTCATCTCCGTTGCGGTAAAGAGATACTTCTGTTTTACGGCCGGTATCCCGACACCGTTGTCACATACTTTTATCATTACTCCTCCCTCATTCATGCTCCTGTCTTTCAGGAGAATGCTTATCCGCCCGCCACGTGGCGTATATTTTACTGCATTTGAAAGTAGATTTCTTATTATTATATCCAGAAGGTCTTTATCGAAATATGCTGTTGAACTTCCAACCTGGGTAAAGTTCATTGAGATCTCCTTCTTATCTGCCGTCTCCTTGAAGATGCTCAGGTTTGTGAGGATTACGTCGGCCAGGTTCTGGATCTGCGGAGCGTATTTTATTTTGTCTTCCTGGCCTCTTCCCCACACAAGCATATTCTCGAGGAGCGATATCACCATCTGTGCATATTCAATGCTGGTATTGGCAAAGGTGTCGTATTTCTCCTTGTATTCTTTCTCTTTCAGAAGGTTAAGCATGTATAAAATGTTGACCACCGGGCTCCTCAGGTCATGGGCAATGAGGGAGAAGATTTTATTCTTCATCTGGATCGTTTCTGAAAGCTGCCTGTTCTGCGTGGATATTTTTATACTCTGTTTTTCAATTTCTTCATTTCGTTCCTTCAGTTCCCGTGTCCTTTCACTGATCATCGATTCAAGGTTACGGTTCATGAACTCCAGTTCAGCCCGTAGTTTGTCCTTTTCATGGTATGATCTGACCCAGTTGTACAAAAGAAGAATGGCCTGCACCATGACAAAGATCACAACAAAATAGGTCATGATGTATTCTGAAGATGTTCCTGTTTTCCCGAGAGATACCATTATATCGTGAAAACCTCCGCCAAGAAGCATGATAAAAGCAAAGAAATAGACGATATCGATCCTGTTCCCTGAGATCATTCCCATTATGCTCTTAACTACCGAATAAATCATAAGGATAATCAGGGAAGGATAGATAAGCATGGTTGTGTAGCTGAAGATCTTTACCGGCAGGAAAAATGTGAAGATAAATGCCGTTATGAAGAACCAGCTTATAATATGTGCAAATATCCTGAAATATCGTGAGGGATACTGTACGGTAATGAACCAGAGCCATCCTGTAACGACGATGTACAGACCGAGGTACTCAAAACGTATTATCCAGTCCCAGCTCATGTCCGTGAAGCCGGAAATCAAAAAATGCGATGTAAAAAGGGGCCGGATCGCGAGTCCGGTTGCGGCCATGCTGAAGTAAGCCATAACTCTTTCTTTCCGGTAGAGTACGAAGAAGAGGAAGAAGAACAGTGAGAATCCAAGCAGAAGACTCATTGATGACCAGTCGCGGGCCCAGCTCCCTGCCAGCTGTTTTCTTGTTTTATCAAATGTGCCTATCTTGAGAGGAAGCCAGAAACCTCCTCTTCTGTGAGTATAGTTCGAAACATTTATTAGCACTGTAAGAGTGTCCGAGTCAGGTTCAAGGCTGAAAAAAACTCTTCTGTATTCAGGTTCTGAATCCTCTTCCGTTTTTCCGGGAACCCCGTTCCATGAGTAATATTTGCCGTTGATGTATATGTCGTATGATGAATCAAATACCGGCATGTCGAACCCCATCGTTTTTCTGAACCCTGGTGGCAGCAGTATTGTTAGTCTGTAGCTTGCATAACCAAACCTGCCATCACCGACAATTTCCTCAGGGTATTCGGTCCAGTATGCAGGTACATCAGCGTAAAGGTCAGGGCTTATTTTTACCTGGTCAAAGTCATGCGGACGAAGCAGTTTTTTCCAGTAAAATTCCCATTCGCCGTTAGGACGCATTGTGAACTCTTTTTCCGGGTCGAGACCGGTCAGGTCAAGAACACCCCTGATTGCTTTCTGAGGACCCTGTCGTGCAGCAAGTTGAAAAGAAAAGGCTGCTGCCAGCAATAACATAAAAAATCTTCTTTGCACCTGGTGTCAAGTTAGAGATCGGCGTAAAGATAAAATATTTTCCCGGACCACTTCGTTTGTCCGGGACGTGTAAAAATACGGAAAGACACCGGGCGGTGTCTTTTTCCGTGATTAACTATAAACCTGATCGTAGAATTGGCCGATTGGCCTTCGAATAAATTAAATATCCATACTATAGACGGCGAATACAGGTTATTGTTGCATCGTGTTCCGTTAATAAATGTTAATCTGATGTTAAAATTTCAGTATTTAATAAAACTATTTTTATTTCACTCTTAGTACAAGCGAATCAACAACATAGGAGGCAAAAATTCCAAGTCCTCCGTGAATATTTGAAAAAACAGGTTTGGCTTCTGAGAAAGGATTATCGCTTTGTTCGTATTCATTTAGAGATGTATGATACAAGTAAAACGATTCTTCGGTATTAAGAATATAAACCCGAAGGAAAGCCGAATCATAATTACTTTCTACAGGTGTTATCCACGAGTCCATCCTTATCCTGTTGTCGGGATTTGCTTTCAGGTCATTCATATATTCTAACCAGTACCTGGGTGAAGAATAATTATTTTCAGGGTCGGATTTGTATCCTGAAAATTTGCCGATTACGGTATAGAAATTCTTTTCTCCGGGATGATCAGTAAATTCTATTGTGATCATTAATTCATTATATGGCATGTAATTATAAATATCACGGGCAGAGGTAACTGTATCAACTTTTATCAGCATTTCCCGTTGCCGGGGAACAGTGGCTGATGCCTCCGCATACAGACCTTTGCTGCTGGATATCTTAAGGGTGTAAGTTTTCCCGGGGCTTACAGGCATTTTATCGCGGCTGAAAAATAATCCGGTTGACATTGTATCAAGCTGAACCTCGTTCGTTCCGTCAGATATTGTGCCGGTGATATCTCCCCGCTCCTCAGGCTTTTCAGAGAAGGTGTAGAGTGGCTGGTTGGAGCTTACAAGGATCTGTGATACTGTATCGGATGGTGAAATAAAAGAAGTTATCACCAGCTTTTGCTCATATACCGGAGAATTTACATAGTTAATATATTTCTCACACCCGGAACCGGCAAGCATAAACACTGGCATAACGAAATAAATAAATGATCTGTATCTCATAATCAGAATTTGAAAGAATAGGAAAATGATGGAATAATCGGAAAAAGACTGAACTGTTTTAGCCTGGTATAGGACTGACCATATCCCGACGAAAAATATTCAATATTGTAGAAAAACGGATTCTTGCGGTTATATACATTATAGACTGATATTTCCCACACACGTTCCCCCCATTTCTTTTCTTTGTGGAACTGAATTCCCAGGTCGAGCCTGTGGTAGGGGGCCATCCGGTAATTGTTCCTTTCACCGTATTCCTTCACATTATAACTTCTTTGCTGTTTACTTATGTAAATTTGTGCATAGTCAGGTGCCGGGTATGCTGACACGGGCAGGGTGACGGCATTTCCCGTACCGTATACCCATGTCCCGGAGAGTGTTATGTGATTATTTATTCTGTATGTCCCTACGAGTGAAATATCATGCCGCCTGTCATACCGGGCATAGAATTTCTTTCCGGAATTCAGGGAATCGAACTGCATTTGTGTCCATGAAAGCGTATACCCTGCCCAGCCATTAAAGCGGCCCTCTTTCTTCTGAATGAGGAACTCAAGTCCGTATGACCATCCCTGGCCCGAGGTAACATTATCTTCCCAGCTTATACCTTCACCTGTTGCCGCCTCCTCTATCTGTATGAAGGTTGCTCCTTCCTTGTACCCTATTACATTGTCCATTTTCTTATAATAGCCTTCAATTGAGAATGACATCCCGGGCGAGGTTATGTCCTTTACTGCCCCTATTGCAACCTGACGCGATTGCTGGGGCTTAACCCTGTCGGTGGTGGGCACCCACAGGTCGGTCGGAAGGCTTATCCCGGTATTGGAGATCATGTGGATGTACTGACTCATCGATGAATAGGAAGCTTTCAGGGCAAAATCGGAAGGGAGCTTCCATCCTGCTGAGATCCTGGGTTCAAAATAGTGATATTGTTCCCTGTTGGCAAGGAAATGACTGAAGCGAACACCTCCGTTGATTTTCAGATTTTCATCAGGCTTCCATGTATCCTCGATATAAATGCCCGATTCAAGACCGTCTGATTGTTCCTTCTCCTTTTTATTTATGTTAACAGGCTTATCTATCTCAATGAATACATATGGTGTGAATCTGTGCTGGATGGTTATAGCTCCGGCTTTTATCCAGTGAGAAGGTGATGGCAGGTAATCCAGGTCAAATTTCAGGGAAAGATCCCTGATGCCGGAATAATATTCAGCAAAATAGTCGTCATCTGCAGCTTCGTCCTTAAATTCATAAGTGATCCCGAACCTGTAATCGCTGAATACTGCTGAAGCGTTTGCGAAGAGCTTGCTACTGAACAGATGGTTCCACCGTAAGGTAGCTGTGGCGTTTCCCCAGTTAAGTCCTGCCTTTTCATTATACTCTTCATTGTATTTTGCGTGAAATTTGTCTTTCCCGAAATATCCGCTCAGGTACAGCTTGTTCTTTCTTCCGAAATCGTAGTTCACTTTTGCATTGAGGTCGTAGAAATAATAACCTGCGTCAGTTTCTTCGGTTGCTTTGAGTATAGGTGATAATATCACATCGGCGTAGGTCCGCCGTCCTGATACCAGAATAGAGGACTTATTTTTTACCAGCGGACCCTCAAGCGTCAGTCTTGAGGAGATAAGCCCTATGCCTCCTTCTCCATGCCATTTTTCCTTGTTACCCTCTTTCATGGTCATCTCCAGAACTGATGAAAGACGCCCTCCGTAGCGTGCAGGGAAACCTCCCTTTGTAAGTTCGATGCTTTTAAGGGCATCCCCGTTGAAGAGAGAGAAAAAACCAAAAAGATGGGAGGCATTATAGACGATGGCATCGTCGAGGATGATCAGGTTCTGATCCGGGCCGCCGCCTCTTACATATAGCCCGCTGCTACCCTCAGAACCTTTCTGTACACCCGGCATCAGCTGCAGCACTTTCATAACGTCCTTTTCCCCGAGCAGCGACGGTACATTCTTAACCTGTGCTACCGGGACACTTATGGTGCTCATCCTGGCCGATTCACTCTGCTTCTCCGTTTTTTCTGCTGTTATTTTGACTTCATCGAGCATCGCGTTCGATTCCAGATCGAAGTTCAGTTCTGTGTCCCTGCGAAGGGCGATCTTTCTTGTTTCCGGTTTGAAGCCTACATACGAGGCAGTAACCACAAGAGAATCCGTTTCCGGAAGGGTAAGGGAGAAAAAACCGTAATTGTTTGTAACAGTGCCTGTACGGTGATCAGAGAGATAAACATTTACACCTGTCAGAAGTTCGCCGCTGCCTGCTTCCCTCACGAAGCCGCTTATTGTATGGCGCACCAGCTGTTGTGCATTTAAAAGAGAAGAAGTTATAAAAAGAAGGAAAAAAGCGGTCAGAATGTTCGCTTCGGATTTTTTCTGTAAATATGTTCGTTGCATTTATTTGCCGAAAACAGGATCATAAATATAGAAAAAAGTATATAACTTGCAGCTTATTATGAATGCATTCAGATTAAAGTTCGGCTTTATGATGAGACGTCTGGGCCGCAGACTCTACTGCTGCCTTATGTTCTATTCCCTGTAAACAGTTATACTTCCATTTCAAAGAACATTTTAATGACAGTCATTTGGGTGATCTGATATATTACACCTAACCCTTAAACTTTAAACTCTTAAACCTTAAACCACAAACCATAAACCCTTAAACCTCCCAATGCAAGGCCTGATTTTCAGCATAAAACGCTACACCGTACACGACGGTCCCGGTATAAGGGTTACGGTGTTCATGAAGGGATGTCCTCTCTCGTGCTGGTGGTGTCATAATCCTGAAGGGATACTTCAAGAACCTGAGTCAGCGACAAGGATTGACAGGGTCGGTGACAGGGAATTTGAGGTTAAGGAACAGGCTGGTAAGTATTATTCTTCCGGGCAGATCTTAGAAATTCTTGAAAGGGAAAGGATATTCATCGAAGAATCAGCAGGGGGAGTCACATTCTCGGGAGGCGAGCCTTTGTTTCAGCCTGCCTTTCTGCTTGAAAGCCTCCGGAAGTGCAGGGGGAAAGGATATCATACAGCTGTCGACACATCGGGTTATGTCGATACAAAAGACCTTCTGTCAATTATTCCCCATACCGATCTGTTCCTTTACGACCTGAAACACCTCGATGCCGGGAAACACCTCCTTTATACCGGAGTGTCTAATGAATTAATAATCAATAATCTGAAGATAATTTTTGATTCAGGGAAAGATGTTATGATCAGGTTTCCCGTGATACCCGGATTAAATGATGACATTGAACATCTTGAAAAAATGAGGTCTTTTCTCTCGGAATATGGTCCGGAGAAGATCAGGAAGCTGAACCTTCTGCCTTATCATAAAACAGGGTCTTCGAAATATAGCAAATTCGGCATACAGTACCGGATGAATGGTATAGAACCACCTTCACCGGCAAGGATGAAGGAACTGATGGATTTTTTTGCAGAGACCGGGATCCAGGTTAAGACAGGAGGATGAGAATGTAAAAGAGCGTCGAAAGGACTAATATTAACGAACAGTTAAAAAGTATTTACCATGATATTATCATCCAGAGTCAGGAAACTGCGTGAACAGAGTCTGAATGCAGTTGAAAAGCTCTCCCCGGAGAGAGCCCTGCTTGTAACACAATTTTATAAAAGCGCTGAGGCAGAAGGCCTGTCGGCTCCTGTTCTGAGGGCCAGGGCATTTGAATATATCCTCAGGAATAAAAGACTATTTGTGGGTGAAGGAGAACTTATAGTCGGAGAGAGAGGTCCGGCACCTAAGAAAACGCCAACATACCCTGAAATCAGTCTGCATTCTGTTGAGGACCTGGATATTCTCGATTCAAGGGAAAAGGTATCTTTCAGGGTAGACCCGGAGGTCAGGGATATCTACGAAAAAGAGATCATCCCTTTCTGGAAAGGAAAGAGCAACCGCGACAGGATAATGAAGCTTATGACACCTGAATGGCTCAGTGCATACGGAGCAGGAATCTTTACCGAGTTCCAGGAGCAGAGGGCGCCGGGACATACGGTGCTTGGATATAAGATGTTCAATACCGGATTTGTCCAGGTAAAGGAGGAGATAGCTGCAGCACTGAAGGATCTCGACTGGTTCAATGATACGGAGGCATTTGAAAAGCAGCAGGAGCTTCTTGCCATGGATATTTCATGCGATGCCATAATCATGTATGCCCGTCGTTATTCGGAAGAGCTGATGCGACTGGCCTCAATTGAGAAGGATGAGGAACGCAGGCAGGAGCTTGTTATGATGTCGGATATCTGCCGGAGAGTGCCGGCTCATGCTCCTGAAACATTTCATGAGATGCTGCAGCATTACTGGTTTATTCATATGGGAGTGATCACCGAGTTGAATCCATGGGATTCATTCAACCCCGGCCGCCTGGATCAGCATTTACTGAGAGTATACCGCAGGGAAAAAGAACTGGGAACTCTTTCCGACGAAAGCATGCATGATCTTCTGGGTTGCTTCTGGGTTAAGTTCAACAATCATCCGGCTCCTCCCAAAATGGGTGTTACAGCATCCGAAAGCGGAACATACACCGATTTCTGTCTGATCAATCTGGGTGGCGTTAAGCCCGACGGAACAGATGCTGTCAACGAAATGACATATATATTACTTGACGTAATTAAGGAGATGAGGATACTGCAGCCCAGTTCAATGGTTCAGATCAGCCGAAAGAATCCGGATCTCTTCGTTCATAAAGCTCTCGGAATTATTAGTACAGGATTCGGACAACCTTCGTGCTTTAACACGGAAGCAATCGTCCAGGAACTGCTTCGTCAGGGTAAGGATATTGTAGATGCACGTAACGGTGGTGCATCGGGATGTGTGGAGACAGGCGCCTTCGGCACTGAAGCATACTGGCTTACAGGCTATTTCAATCTGACAAAGGTACTGGAACTCACTCTTAATAACGGATTCGATTCCCGTACAGGCAAACAGGTGGGGCTAAAGACGGGATATGCAGCCGATTACCCAACCTTTGAAGACCTTATGCAGGCATTCCGAGCCCAGGTCACCTACTTTATCGACATTAAGATAAGGGGTAATAACGTGATCATGAAAACTTTTGCTCACTTTCTTCCGGCTCCCTTCCTTTCTCTTCTGGTAGAGGATTGTATTGCAAACGGCAGGGATTACAATAACGGAGGTGCCCGTTATAACACAACATATATTCAGGGTGTCGGACTGGGAAGCATTACTGACATTCTCACATCGCTGCGTTATAATATCTATGACACTAAAAGATATACATGGAAAATGCTGCTGGAAGCTGTTGATGCCGACTTCAAAGGTTACGAACAAATACAGCATGACCTGATATATGATACCCCAAAATATGGCAACGACGATGATTATGCCGATCAGCATGCGGTTGCTGTTTTTGAGATCTACTATGATGCCGTCAACGGCCGGCCCGATTCCAGGGGAGGTGTCCACCGGATAAATATGCTGCCGACGACATCGCATGTATATTTCGGAAGTGTTACCGGTGCCACGGCAGACGGGAGGAATGCCTTCAAACCTTTGTCTGAAGGAATATCACCAAGCCAGGGCGCTGATAGTCAGGGGCCTACCGCAGTAATACGATCGGCAGCAAAAATCGACCACCTTAAGACAGGAGGCACACTGTTGAACCAGAAATTCGCGCCATCTTTCTTTAGTGACGAGGAGAGCTATAGTTGCCTTACGGCTCTTATCAGGAGCTACTTTGCCCTCGAAGGCCACCATGTTCAGTTCAACGTTGTAAGTGCCGACACCCTGAGAGATGCACAGAAACATCCCGAGCAATACAGGGATCTTATTGTGAGGGTTGCAGGATACAGCGATTATTTCAACGACCTGGGCGAGGATCTGCAGAATGAGATCATTATGAGGACGGAGCATGAGTAGGGAGTTGTGAGTTGTGAGTTGTGAGTTGTGAGTAGTGAGTGAGAAAAAAATCCCCCGCTTTGGATGGAAGAGCGGGGGACAGATTAGTATAATTCCTTATAGGTAACCTTATTTCTTTTTATCTCTCGTTTCGTTAAACACTGAAGTTGCTGTTGCTACTATTCCTGCCACGTCGGTAAGATTAGAGGGCAGTATCATTGTGTTGTTAGCCTTGGCGAGAAGTCCGAACGCGTTAAGGTACTGTTCTGCGATTCTAAGGTTTACCGCGTTCAGGCCGTTTTCTTCAGAGATGGCCAGGGATATAGCCCGAAGTCCGTTAGCTGTAGCTGTTGCTACCTGTTCAATTTCCGAAGAACGTCCGGCGGCTTCATTAATACGCCTCTGTTTTTCACCTTCCGATCTCAGGATATATTCCTGCTTATCGCCCTCGGCTACATTTATCTTAGCCTGTTTCTGCCCTTCCGATTCAGCTATAACGGCTCTTTTTTCCCTTTCAGCCCTCATCTGTTTCTCCATTGCATCCCTGATACTCTGTGGAGGAGTGATATTTTTCACCTCATAACGGGTTACCTTGATACCCCAGGGGTCACTGGCCTTATCTACTGCTTCAACAATTGTGGCATTTATTGATTCACGTTCCTCAAAAGTTTTATCAAGTTCAAGCTTTCCGATAACGCTCCTCATTGTGGTCTGGGCTATCTGTATTGATGCAAACCTGTAGTTGTCGATACCGTATGATGCTTTCTGTGGATCGAGAACCTGGAGATAGAGGATACCGTCGACTTCAACTGCAATATTGTCGCGGGTAATACATACCTGCGGAGCTACGTCGATAGCCTGTTCCTTCAGGGTGTGTCTGTATCTGACCTTGTCGATAAAGGGTATAAGTATCTGAAAGCCTGCAGTAAATGTTGCCCTGTATTTTCCCAGCCTTTCCACAATTATGGCTGTCCGCTGGGGAACAACCTTTACCATCGATGTAACAATGATAAAAGCAAGAATGATTACACCGATCAGAATAAAAGTAATGCTTGTGTCCATCTTAAGATTATTTTTTTGGTTCAACAATTAATTTGACGTTGTTCTTTGCCGAAATGATCACGTTCTGTCCGGCTTTTATTTCCGCACCGGATTCTGCGCTCCATGAGGTTCCCTTGAATTCCACCTTGCCTTTACCGTCGGAGTTGAAATCAGTGAGAGCCAGTGCTTCTCTGCCTGTAAATTCATCTTCAACTTCTTCCGAGCGGTTGTCCTTGCTGAAATAGAGCTTATTCTTAATGATCTTCCTCAGGGCAACAAGGGCAAGAACAGAAGTCACGGCAAAAATGATGACCTGCAGATTTATCCCCGGATCGGCGATGAGGCAAACGAGAGCCGTGATCCATGCACCCACGGCAAAGAAGAATATAACGAAACCCGGAAGTACAAGTTCCAGGATAAACAGCACAAGGCCGATGATAAACCAGATCATCTCCGGCTTTGAAAAGATTGATTCACCCATAGTATTGAATTTAATGTAAAGCGAAAGTAGTTAAACAGTAAAGATAGTCAAATCGGGAAAACTCTCTCTCTTGCATATTTTATTTTTTTTTCGTAACTTATTATCGTTGATTTTTGCTTCAAACAGGCCTGGGATATACAGTGATCCCATCCGTCGACAGTGCGGGATAAGTGGTTTAGATTCAGGGTGTAAAGTGTCATTTGCATCGTGACTATTAATCAGTTGGACGGTAAAATAATATGCTATGGAAAAATTCTTTGACTACTTTGATCACCGTAACAGGGAAATAAGTCTTCAGAAAACAGGTGCTGAAGAAGGGCCCGTTATTACCATTTCAAGACTGACAGGTTGCGATGCCCGTCAGGTTGCCGAAAGTGTGGTGGAGAATCTTAATGCCAGGACAGGCTCAAGTAAGTGGAAATGGGTTGACAAAGACATTATTTACGACATTGCCAAAGAACTGAATACCGAAACTGAAAGGGTTGAAAATTTCTATAAAGGAATTGAGCTTTCAAATATGTCGGAGATGATCATGGCATTTTCAGGTGGATTTGTCAGCGACCTCAGAGTTAAAAAGGCTATCAGGGATGTGGTACTATCAATCTGCAAGGACGGTCATGTGGTGCTGGTCGGAAGGGGAGGAGTCTCAATAGCGCGTGATATTATCAATGCGTTGCATATAAGACTGATAGCTCCATTTTACTGGAGGGTGGAGAATGTAATGAAAAAGAAGGAGATGGATATCGAGAAAGCCGAGGAATATGTTGTTGACACTGACGAAAAAAGGCACAATCTGATAACTACCTTTCTCGAAAAGAAATCAATAAATATCGACTATCTTTTTGATGCAACAATAAACCGGAGGCCCTTCAGCATTTCTCAGACAGCTGAGATCATTGTATCGATGTATGAAAAGAAGATAGGGAAACCTGAAAGAGTGACGACACAGAGATCTCATATCTTTTGAGATAACCCTTCCCTAAATTCCGCTCATCTGTCCTATCTTTCTGATATGTTCGCCCGTCCTCTGGTCAAGACTGTTCCTGTATTCTTCCCAGTCGGTAACAGGCTCTCTTGCCACTCCCGTATCAACGGCTGCCCTGGCTACTGCCGAAGCAACTCTTGAAATGAGTCTGGGGTCAAGAGGCTTGGGTATTATGTATTCTTTCCCGAAAGTAATGTTTTCAACCCCGTAGGCTTTCAGAACCGACTCAGGGACCGGTTCTTTTGCCAGGTCGGCCAGTGCTCTGGAAGCTGCGAGTTTCATTTCCTCATTTATGGTCGAAGCTTTTACGTCGAGAGCACCTCTGAAAATGAAGGGAAAACCGAGGACATTGTTTATCTGGTTAGGATAATCCGACCTGCCCGTAGCAAAAATAAGATCATTTCTCGTAGCCATGGCTTCTTCGTAGGTGATCTCTGGATTTGGATTGGCCATGGCGAATACGACAGGGTTTTCTGCCATCGAAGCAAGCATCTCCCTGCAAACCATGTCAGCCACCGAGAGGCCAAGGAAAAGATCGGCGCCCTTCATGGCTTCTTCGAGGGTGTCGATGTTACGATCTGTCACAAATTCCTGTTTATACCTGTTCAGGTCGCTGCGTTTCCTGTTCAGAACACCCTTGCTGTCGCACATCACAATGTTTTCTTTTTTCACTCCCAACGACATATACAGTCTTGAACATGAAATTGCTGCAGCACCGGCCCCGCATACGACCATCCTGATCTCATCAATTTTCTTGCCTGTTATCTCCATGGCATTGAGAAGTCCGGCACCCGAAATTATTGCCGTCCCGTGCTGATCGTCGTGAAACACAGGGATGTCGAGCATCTCTTTAAGCCTGGTTTCGACCTCAAAGCATTCCGGAGCTTTTATGTCTTCCAGATTGATGCCTCCGAAGGTGGGAGCGATTCTGGCACATATCTCTATCATCTTGTCAGGATCTTTTTCATCCACTTCAATATCAAAAACATCTACGTCGGCAAACACTTTAAACAGAAGGCCTTTGCCCTCCATCACAGGTTTTCCGGCCATCGCACCGATATCTCCGAGGCCAAGAACGGCAGTCCCGTTTGATATTACCGCCACCAGGTTGCCTTTTGCCGTATATTTATATACGTCATCGGGATTTTTTTCAATTTCGAGACATGGATATGCCACTCCGGGGGTATAGGCAAGGCTCAGGTCGAACTGGGTAGCGTAAGGTTTTGTCGGGATAACCTCTATTTTTCCGTGACGGCCCCTGCTGTGATAGAGAAGGGCGTCCTCTTTTGTCACTTTTGCCATAGATATGATAGTTAAGTTTAGTGTCGGGAAATATTAAGGAACTGAGATCAGAAAATACTATACCGAAAATATAATAAATAATTTGATTTATCCATGAATATTGTCAGGTAGTTTAAACAAACGTTTAATATCATGTATTTTTAAACCCCGGAAGCGAAAACCAATATTTTAGAAGCCGGATTTGGCTTTGACGGTAAAATATGATATTTTCAACACCTGTTATCAAACTGTTTTATGTGAAATCACTTTTAAGAAGGTTATGGAAAAACATCTGGCTATAGGTGCCGATATCGGAGGCAGTCATATAACTTGTGCTGCTGTCGACCTCACAACAAGAGAGATAATAAAAGGGTCTGTGACAGGGAGGGAGGTTGATAATCAGGAAAGCGCTGAAGTTATTACGGGTACCTGGGCTGATGCACTTAGAGAGGTAATGTCAGTAACCGGAGTTGAAAAAATCAAAGGCATCGGTTTTGCCATGCCCGGTCCTTTCGATTATGTAAAAGGGATAAGTTATATAAAAGGTGTAACCAAGTATGAAAAACTGTATGGCCTTAATATAGGAAAAGCCATTTCTTCGAGGCTGGGCGTTTCTGACGATTTGCTGATCAGGTTTATGAACGATGCCTCATCGTTTGCCGTTGGGGAAGCCTGGGCCGGCAGTGCTTCATCTGTCGTTCGTTCGCTGGATATTACCCTGGGCACGGGTTTCGGCTCAGCCTTTATAAACGGGAAAATACCCGTTGTCGACGGACCTGAGGTACCACGTCTTGGCTGTGTCTACCATCTTCCTTACCGTGAAGGCATCGCCGATGATTATTTTTCGACACGATGGTTCACAGGCGAATATAAAATGATCACAGGAAAAGAGATACGGGGCGTCCGGGAGCTTGCAGAGATAGCCTTATCCGACAGGATCGCAAGAGACCTGTTCACCGATTTCGGTGAGAGACTGGGAGTATTCCTTGCACCGTGGCTTAAAGGATTCGGAGCAGAAATGCTGGTCATTGGCGGCAACATATCCCATGCCTTTAACCTTTTTGGAGAGGCTCTTGAAAAAGCTCTTAAAAGAGAAGAATGTGATTGTCAGCCAGTCCTGTCAGCATTGAAGGAAGACGCTGCCATACTGGGAAGTGCCTGCCTTCTCGATGATGATTTCTGGAAATCCGTCCAGCATGCGTTGCCGTTGATGTAAGGTTATCTGAACGGGCTTTTAACTGAAAGACCGAAGTAAGAGGTAAAAGTTAACATTAACCATATCCATATGTCAGAAAATAAAATTAACCTCAGAAGAATTGCTCCGGTCC
Organism: Bacteroidales bacterium; assembly: GCA_016936435.1. Lineage (GTDB taxonomy): Bacteria > Bacteroidota > Bacteroidia > Bacteroidales > VadinHA17 > LD21. The sequence goes on along the minus strand of JAFGXX010000075.1, from coordinate 31,375 downwards.
TCATGGCCTTTTTCGTGATGAGCTTCGTTGATATTGTAGGTATCGGCGTCGACCGGGTAAGTACCGATATGGGACTTAGCTCAACACTGGCACAACTTATTCCTTCAGCCGCATTTCTTTGGTTTTTCCTGCTGTCGGTTCCTGTTGGTGTGCTTCAGTCACGTCTGGGAAAACGTTTTATGCTGAACATCGGAATGGGGATAACAGCCATAGGGCTCCTGGTACCATATATATTCTATACCTTCGAAATGGTTCTTGTTGGCTTTGCTCTCCTGGGAATGGGAAACACAATTGTCCAGGTCTCCGCCAACCCGCTCCTCGTAGATGTGGTTCCGGGTAACAGGACATCCAGCTTCCTTAGTTTTTCTCAGTTTGTAAAAGCGATTGGTTCGATGCTGGGTGCCCCGCTTGCAATATTTTTTGCATCAAGGTTCGGCGACTGGAAACTACTTTTCCTGGTATTCGGTATTGTTTCGCTTTTGTCCGTAATATGGCTTGGGTCAATAAAAATTGAAGAGTCAGGTGATACACAAACAAGGGCTTCACTTGGTTCTGCGTTCAAACTTCTGGGTAACGGTTTTGTGTTAATGATGGTTCTTTCCATCTTCCTGGTTGTAGGGGTTGATGTCGGTTTCAATTCAAACTCAGGTCAATTCCTGATCAGGCAATTCGGCATCGAACAGAACGCTGCCGAATCGGGTCGCAGCATATACTTTTTTGGCCGTATGCTCGGTACTTTCGGTGGAGCAATACTGTTGACAAGGATTTCTGCACGAAAGTTCTTCATGTGGACGTCCTTTCTCGGGATTATATGCTTTACACTGCTGATTATTGCAAAATCAGTTCCTCTTGCCTGGTTCCTGGTCTTTATGACAGGTCTGACCGTGGCAAATATATGGCCGCTCGTTTTCTCCATAGCTGTACAGAAATACCCTCAGCGCAGCAATGAGATATCCGGTCTGATGATGATGGCCATAAGCGGAGGGGCTGTGATACCTTTCCTGGCAGGATGGGTCAGCGATATGTCAAACATGGCTATTGGCATGACCATACTTCTTGCATGTATGGTATACCTCTGGCTTGTATCTCTTTATTGCCTTAAAAGATCAGACAGATAGATCTCTTACAGATCATCATTTAAAATAATTTTCAGATGAAACAAAACAATCACGGCAGGCGTGAATTTCTGAAGAAAGCTGCAGCTGCCACAATAGGATTTACCGTCGTTCCGCGCCATGTGCTTGGAGGACAGGGTTATACCGCACCCAGCGATCAGCTTACAAAAGGTATTATCGGTGTGGGTGGAATGGGTCGCGGACATATCGCGTATGAAGGTACCCGGGTTCTTGCAGTATGTGATGTGGATAAGAACCATCTGAAACGTGCCATTGAACAGGCAGGAACTGATGTTACCGGTTACCACGATTTTCGCGAACTGATAGCCCGCGACGACATAGACGTTGTTCACATAGCAACGCCGCCACACTGGCACGGGATAATGGCAAAAACAGCTGCCGCGGCAGGTAAGGATATATGGTGTGAGAAACCGATGACACGGACAATCGGAGAAGGAATAAAAGTCGTTGAGGCAGTTAAAAACCATGGGGTTATGTTTCGTCTGAACACCTGGTTCAGATTCAAGGATCAGTTCTATGGACTGGGAACCACCGTTAAACCACTGAAAAAGCTCGTCGACAGCGGTGTGCTCGGATGGCCCCTGAAGGTTACAGTAAGCGGTATCACCGGCTATGACTGGAAATTCTACTGGAGCGGACTTCATAACCTTCAACCGCTACCGGTTCCTGAAGAGCTGGATTACGACATGTGGCTGGGCCCGGCACCTTACAAGCCCTATAATCCTGAAAGAGTGCATTCAAAATTCAGAGGCTATTGGGATTATGACGGCGGCGGTCTTGGCGATATGGGACAACACTATCTTGATCCTGTTCAATATTTACTCGGGAAAGATGACACCGGCCCGGTGTCGGTTGAAATAGATGCACCCCAGCAACATTATGATGCTGTGGGTTCATGGCGGAGGATAACCTATACCTACGCCGACGGCTGTCAGATAATACTCGACGGGGAGAACCGAGACAAGGACGCTGCCTATATCGAAGGTCCTGATGGAAAGATATTCCGTGGCTTCAGATCCGATATCCGGAACATGGAAAAACTGATCGATGCACTTCCTGATCCGGAACCTCAGATCACAACTTTCACCGAATCAGTAAGGACAAGGAAGAAATTTGCCCTGAATGAGTCGAACGGCCACAGGTCCTGCTCAATAGTCAATCTGGGAATAATTGCTCTAAGGCTCGGAAGAAACCTTAAATATGATCCGGTGATACAGAGGTTTATCGACGATGAAGGAGCCAACAGGCTTATTGACCAGCCGATGAGAGGACCATGGAGGATATGACCGCGAGATAAGGATGCAAAATGCAAAATTAATAACAGAACCAGTTTAAAGTTGAATAGATGAAACTAATTAAAATAACCTCGTTGTTGCTGGTGATTATTCTGATGCCGGCTTTATCATTTTCTCAGGATAAAAGGACCCTTGACACGAAAGTTGCCGATTTGGTTTCGCAGATGCCCGCTCAGGATCCCGACGGACTCAACAGGCTTATGGAAGAAATGCAAACACTGGGAGAAGAGGGACAAGGAAAGATCTGCGACCAGATAATACCTGCAGGTGCCGGTGATGATACAAAATTCAGATTTGCCGTGGAGTCATACTCCAGGTATCTGTCACAAAAAGGCAAAGAGTCAGACAGAAGCAACTGGGAAAGAATGTGTATCGCGTTTTTATCAGCAAAGGCTGATGCCGGTGTCAGGGATTTTTTTATGAAGCAACTGCAGCTTATTGGCAGCGACGCCACGGCTGAAGCTATGAAAACATTTCTCACTGACAGGGAAAACTGCGGCTCAGCAATATCGGTACTGGCTGCCGTGGGAGGTGAGGCTGCTGAAAATATTCTTGCAGGGGCACTTAAGGATATGACGCTGCCATGTGCTGCTGCCGTAATGAATGCGCTCGCATCAATGAAATCGCAAAAAGCTGTTACTGAGTATATTGCATGGACTGCCGATAAAAATCTCAACACTGTTGCTGCCGCGTACAATGCCCTGGCACAGAGTGCCAGTCCTCAGGCCTACCCTGTATTACTTAAAGCCGCACGAAGTTTTAATTTCAGGTGGGAGACAACCGGCGCTACGACTTCACTGCTGAACTATGCCAGAGCATGTGCGGAAAAAGGCAATACCGGAACTGCCCGGAAAATAACCAGACTGCTTATCCGCGAATGTAAGGAAGGACAGTCCGTACAGAACCGCATCGCAGCACTGAGTCTTTATGCAGATATGAATGGAGCCTCAGCCATGAATCAGCTTATTAAAGCAGTTGCTGACAACGATTCCCGCTACAGGAATGCAGCTTTAAGAATTTCTGAAAAAATTGATGATCCTTCAGTTTTGAAGGAATGGATCAATTATTTTCCTGAAGCGAAGCCCTTTGCCCGACATGAGATAATAAGTTATTTCGGAAGGATGCGTGACAAGGCTGCTCTTCCTGTGGTGACTGAAGCTTTGGCTGATGCAGATCCCTCAGTGAGACAGGCTGCCGCAGGCGCCCTGGCGGTTATATCCGGAAATGAAGCAGCGCCTTACCTTGTAAACTATATGTCGGCTCAGGAAGATCAGTCCGATCAGGAAGCTGCAGTGAAAGCGTTCATGACTATTGCAGGTGTCGAAGAGGCCGCACTGCTTGACGACCTGCTTCGCGACGGTCATAGTGCTGCAAAAGAAAGTGCTATAAACCTTATGGCATGGAAAAAACAGCCGGAACATTTCGCGAAAGTGCTGCCCTATACCGGTCATTCATCCGAAAATGTTAAAAATGCAGCATTTGCTGCACTCAAATCTCTTGCCGGTCCGCAGGATCAGGATGATCTGATAGCTCTTCTACGGTCAACCGGAGACAAAAAACATATTGCTGATCTTCAGTCAGCTCTTGCCTCGGCAGCAGGAAAGATAACTGATCCGGGGAAAAGATCTGCTGAAATGCTGAAAATGCTTGGAGATCAACAGCTTAAAGAAAAGCTGATTCCCATTCTTCCTAAGACGGGAGGAACAGAAGCCCTGAATGCAGTCCTCAGGGAATTTGAAGCCGGAGACCAGGCTGTTAAGGCTGTGTCGTTCAGGGCCCTGTCGGAGTGGAAGGATTTCAATGCCTCTTCGGCTCTTTACGAAATATGTGCTTCAGGCGATGAAAGGTATAAGGAAGCTGCTTTTAAGGGTTATATACAGCAGATAAAAACTGCTTCCGTGCCCGACGATCAGAAGCTTCTTTACTACAGAAAAATAATGCCCTTTGCAGGGGATGCAGGCATGAAAAACGCTATCCTGACAGAACTTGGTAATCTCAAGACTTACCCTGCACTGTTTTATATTTCCGGTTACCTTGATGATCCTGATGCTTCCACTGTTGCAGCTAAAGCGGCAATGTTCACAGGCCTTCCCTCAGCCGACGGGAAAAACGGGATGTCTGGTAGTAATGTAAGAGAGATACTGACAAAAGCGGCAGCAAGATTAGCGGGACCTGAAAGTGAATATAACAGGGAGATGATCCACAAATACCTTCAGGGAATGCCCGATGATGAAGGATTTGTGTCTCTTTTCAACGGAACTGACCTAAGCGGATGGCAGGGACTGGTGGAAAATCCTGTTGCCAGGGCGAAGATGAAACCATCCGAGCTTGCCCGAAAACAGGCAGAAGCCGATAAAAAGGTGCCTCTTACCTGGAGTGTCAGAGATGGTGCAATATGGTTTAACGGAAAGGGTAACAATCTCTGCTCGATTAAGGAATATGGTGATTTTGAGATGCTTGTTGACTGGAAAATAACAAAGAAAGGAGACAGCGGAATATACCTCAGGGGAACTCCACAGGTTCAGATATGGGATACTTCGAGAGTTGATGTGGGAGCTCAGGTGGGTTCAGGGGGTCTGTATAACAATCAGAAGAATCCTTCTAAACCTCTTATGGTTGCAGACAACCCTGTTGGTGACTGGAACAGCTTCAGGATATTAATGACGGGAGAAAAGGTGTCTGTATGGCTCAACGGCCATCTGGTTGTCGATAATGTGGTTATGGAGAACTATTGGGATCGCAGTATACCAATCTTTCCCAGAGGTCCTGTAGAACTTCAGGCTCATGGTACAGACCTGGCTTTCAGGGATATTTACATCAGGGAAATAGATGAAACCTCATATAATCTTACCCGGGAGGAAAAGACTGAAGGCTTCGTTTCTTTATTTAACGGCAGGAACCTTGATAACTGGACAGGCAACAGGGAATCCTATGTAGCCGAGGACGGGATGATAGTGATAAAGCCTGACAAGGGCAGCGGTGGTAACCTGTACACTGAAAATGAATATTCCGACTTTATACTGAGGTTTGAATTCATGCTAACACCTGCAGCAAATAACGGTCTCGGTATCAGGGCTCCGCTTAAAGGCGATGCTGCCTATACGGGAATGGAATTGCAGATACTCGACAATACTGCCCCGGTCTATGCAAAGCTTCAGCCTTACCAGTATCATGGATCTGTATATGGTGTAATACCGGCAAAAAGAGGATATCTGAAACCTGTTGGCGAATGGAATTACCAGGAAGTGGAGGCACGGGGAACAAGGATCAAAGTCACCCTCAACAGTACTGTGATTGTCGACGGCGATATAGCCGGTCCGCGCGATAGCGGAACTATGGACGGAAGAGAACATCCCGGGCTGAAAAATAAAACCGGGCACATAGGATTTCTGGGACATGGTTCGATAGTCAGATTCAGAAACATCAGAATAAAAGACCTTTCCAGATAGCTATGTCAACTTATGGCTTGCAATAATTACAAAGATTTACGTACAGTTAATATGTATTCAATGAACAGAAAAAACAGTCTGCCTTTAACAATAAATCTGATCCTTCTTCTTCTGGTTGTTACAGGCCTGGTTTCATGCACAAAGGTCCGGGCCCCCGAACCATACGGACCTCTGCCATCAGAGCGGCAGCTTGCATGGCACGAAATGGAATATTATATGTTCGTTCATTTTACGGTTAACACCTTTACCGACAGGGAATGGGGCTATGGTGATGAGAGTCCGGCAGTTTTCAATCCCTCGGCTCTCGACTGCAGGCAGTGGGCAAAAGTCGCGCACGACGCCGGGATGAAGGGCATCATCCTTACAGCCAAACATCATGACGGGTTCTGTCTCTGGCCCTCAGCCTACACAGGACATTCAGTGAAAAGTTCACCCTGGAGGGACGGGCAAGGCGATATTCTCAGAGAACTCAGACAGGCCTGTGATGAATATGGTCTGAAGATGGGTGTTTACCTGTCGCCATGGGATCGTAACAGTGCCGTTTACGGGACTCCGGAATACCTTGATTATTACCGTAATCAGCTAAGGGAGCTTCTTACAGGTTACGGTGAGATTTTTGAGGTATGGTTCGATGGTGCAAATGGCGGAGATGGTTTTTACGGAGGCGCCAGGGAAACGAGGAGGATAGACAATAAAACATATTATGACTGGTCTGGGACACACACAATTGTGAGGGAGCTGCAACCCGGAGCGGTGATGTTCAGCGATGCAGGTCCCGATATCCGATGGGTCGGGAACGAGAGCGGGATGGGGAGTCTGACAAACTGGTGTCTTCTGAACAAGGACGATATGTACCCGGGAGGCGGTTTTGCAAAGATCCTCGGTGAAGGTCATGAAGACGGAAAATACTGGGTGCCGGCCGAAGTCGACGTTTCGATCCGCCCGGGTTGGTTCTGGCATGAGCGGCAGGATTCAATGGTCAGGTCGGCTGAAAATCTTATGGAGCTGTACTATTCATCAGTAGGAAGGAACAGTAATCTTCTGCTCAACGTGCCACCTGACAAGAGAGGGCTGCTTCATGAAACAGATGTAAATTCACTATTGAAATTCAAGGAGTTACGTGAAAAGGAATTTGCCCGGGAGCTGGCAAAGGATAAAAAGGCCCTTGCTTCTGATTCAAGGGGAAGAAAATTCCGTGCCTCAATGGTTAACGATGGTGATCCCTCTACATACTGGGCTCCTTCCGACGGTCAAACACCGGCCAGTGTGACAATAGACCTGGGAACTCCGACAGAGCTGAACAGAATCCTGCTTCAGGAGTATATAAAACTCGGTCAACGGGTACAGGAATTCAGCGTTGAGGTATTGGTGGACGGAGAGTGGAACCATCTTCTCGACGGAACAACGGTAGGCTATAAGGTCATAAGGAAATTCCCTGTCGTTACTGCTTCGAAAGTAAGAATAAACTTTACCAGGGCTAAATCCTGCCCGGTGATATCAAACATAGAACTTTACAGGGCTCCCGGAGAATGATCTGTTTTTAGCGGGGAACTTATTTTTTGAACATCCTGGCGATCTTGATGGCTGCTGCAACGCGTTTTCTTATTCCCTCCCAGTCCTTCTTCTGGATAAGCTCACGGGTTATCAGGTTCGATCCTATTCCCACACATGTTACACCTGCATCAAACCACTCCCTCAGGTTGTCGACACTAGGTTCCACACCTCCGGTAGGCATAATGCTCGTCCATGGGCAGGGGCCTTTTATAGCTCTTACGAAATCGGGACCTCCGACCGAGGAACCCGGAAAGATCTTTACAATCTCTGCTCCCAGCTCCTCTGCCAGTCCTATCTCTGACAGAGTCCCGCAACCGGGTGACCACAGCACCTTTCGTCTGTTACATACCTTTGCCATGTCGGGATTCAGCACAGGAGAGACGATAAAATTTGCTCCTGCCTGAATATATATCGAAGCTGTTCCCGGGTCAACAACAGAGCCTGCTCCCATGATCATGGTTGGCACTTCTTTTTCAGCCCATTTATTAAGTTCACTGAACATCTCATGAGCGTAATCTCCGCGGTTGGTGAATTCAAATACCTTTATTCCTCCGTCAGAGCAGGCCTTTATTACATTCCTGCAAACCATGGGATCTTTATGATAGAATACCGGCACTATACCGGTTTCTTTCATTTTTAATGCTACATCTATTCTTGAAAATCTTGCCATAACTGTCTTTTTACCATGACAAATTTATCAAAAATGTTTTGATGGCAAATAAAACTTAAAGGCAGAAAGGAGAAAAGGCGAACAGGATAAGAGCTTATAGTTTTAAGGCATGAAGACCGGATTGCTTTTCCTTGCATGCCGTTGGAGTACATGAGATAATTGCTATATTCGTTGATCAAAATCTGATTATGGCTCTGAACTATATCTGGATCGCTTTTTTCCTTATAGGTTTCCTTGTTGCCCTGGGCAAACTGATATTTGCAGGTGATACTCAGATCTTCAATGCGCTGGTTGATGCAGTCTTTTCCAATGCAAAAACCGGCTTTGAGATCTCCCTGGGTCTGACCGGAGCCCTTACACTCTGGATGGGTTTGTTAAAAGTAGGGGAGAAGGGGGGTGTGGTCGCCATCCTGGGCAGGCTCATGGGACCTCTCTTTGTCAGGTTGTTCCCGGGAGTCCCAAAGGGGCATCCTGCTTTTGGATCGATAATGCTCAACCTTTCGGCTAACATGCTGGGTCTTGACAATGCAGCCACTCCCATGGGATTGAAAGCTATGAAGGAGTTGCAGGACGTAAATCCAGATAAGGAAAGGGCATCAAATGCTCAGATAATGTTCCTTGTGATGAATGCTGCAGGGCTTACGATCATACCTGTGAGCGTGATCGTTTACAGGATGCAACTGGGTGCTGCCAATCCCGCCGATATTTTTATACCGATTCTTATTTCAACTTTCTGTGCCCTTATGACAGGCCTTATCAGCGTGGCAATAATCCAGAAAATAAATCTTCTGGATAAAATTGTCATGGCTTATCTTTTAGGAATGACAGCCATAATAGCGGGTATAATAATTTTTTTCAGCAGTCTGCCCAAGGAACAGATTTCTGCGGCATCAACTTTTGCAGCTAATTTTATCCTCATCCTGATTATAGTAGTGTTTATAGTGCTCGCACTGCTGAAGAAAGTGAATGTTTATGATGCTTTTGTGGAAGGGGCAAAGGAAGGCTTCAGCGTTGCAATCAGGATAATTCCTTTTCTTGTGGCCATACTTGTCGCTATTGGTATATTCAGAGCTTCGGGCGCCATGGATTATATGATAGCGGGAATAGCCAGGTTCTTTTCATGGTTCGGTCTCGACACGCGTTTTACAGATGCCCTTCCGGTTGCCTTTATGAAGCCGCTGAGTGGCAGCGGCGCCAGGGGATTGATGGTGGATGCGATGATTACCCATGGTCCTGATTCATTTGTTGCAAGGGTGGCCTGTACCATGCAGGGGGCTACCGACACAACATTCTATATCCTGGCTGTATATTTCGGTTCGGTAGGTATTAAAAACACCAGATATTCAGTTGGCTGCGGTCTCCTGGCCGATTTTGCAGGCTTAACGGCTGCGGTACTGGTTGCATACATGTTCTTTGGATAAAATAATTCTAAAATTTCATAAAATGAATGTACGATTATCAGTAATTCTGATAGTAATATCAGTGTTGATATTTTCCTGTGGTCCGGATCTGGATATGAACCGGAATGATTTGAATTATGTCGATACTGTGGATGCCACAAACAACTTTTACGACAACACGGAAGTTTTTAAGCTTGATGTGAAAGACTTAACAATAAGCGGAGAAATAGAAAATCCCGGCAAGGTTGATTTTTCATCTCTGCCGGTTCACTCGGTCATTGTAAAAGAGGCTCTTCTCGAGCCTTCAGGAGAAAACAGGTTCACAGGTGCTTTCAGGTATGATGGTTACTCGTTGTTCGACATCCTGAACAAGTGTGTGATAAAAAAAGCCAATGCTGAAGAATTTAATTCTATCATCGATCTGTATGTCGAAGTTGAAAATGAAAACGGCGATAAAGCTGTTTTCAGCTGGGGCGAAATATATTATGCAAATAACCTCCACAGGATAATCATTGCATCATCGGTGTCGAGGATAGTCCCGTCGAAAACAAACGAGCTATGGACTATTCCCGGAAATTCAAAGATTGTGTCATCACCCGACCTGATTACTGAACGTAATATCGAAAACCCGGTCAGGATAACAGTCAGATCATACCCTGAATCATTTCCCACGACTCAGGGCCTTTCACCTCTTTATTCGGAAAAGATCATCCTTTACAGGAACGGTAACAGGGCAGGTGAGATAACTTCAATTCCGGATACTCTGAGGGAAGTAAGCTACAATACCATCTTCTACGGAAGGGGAAGGGGAATACATACAACATGGCCTTTCACAGGATACATGCTGAAAGAACTGCTAATGAAATATTACCCGGTAAGCAATGAAGCTCTGGCTCATGGAATAATGTGTATCGCAGCGGCTGACGGATACAGGTCGGCTGTAACATATTCGGAACTGTTCAATCGCAACGATCAGCAGGAATATCTGCTTATACCTTATGAAAAAGGTGAAGACGGAGGTCTGTTCAGGATCTTTGTTGCGGGTGACTATTTTTCCGACAGGGCCATTAAATCAGTAAGCTCCGTTCATTTCGTTTTGTGAGTCATAAATCTTTGTAGTTTCGACACTTCAGGTGTTGACTGATGAGCATGACCGTAATATCCATACTGGTAATAATCAGCATTATAGCTATCGTCCTTCTGACTTCGGGTCTGAAAATGAAGGCTTTTGCAGCGCTTTTTCTTGTTTCAGTCTTACTGGCTTTTGCCGCGCTTCCTGCTTCAACAGTTGTATCAACAATAAAGGAAGGTTTCGGGAACACCATGGCTTCCATAGGTTTTCTCATAATTTTCGGGGCGATGATAGGGATTACCCTCGATCGTACAGGCGGAATGATAAGTATTGCGAATTTTATACTTTCACTGACCGGAGTCAGGAGGAGTGCACATGCTATCGGGATAACAGGTTTTATAACCGGTCTTCCAATTTTTTGTGATTCGGCATTCATAATCCTCAGCGGATTGTCACGATCTTTCAGTGCAAAGGCACGGATTCCGATGGCTTTTATGGCAACAATTCTGGCTACTTCGCTGTATTCAGTTCATTGTCTTATTCCTCCTCATCCCGGTGCGCTCGCCGCTGCCGGAATTATCGATGCAAATGTCGGAAACCTTATCCTGGCAGGGATATTATTTGCAATACCCGGATTTCTGGCGGCATGGTTCTGGAGTAAGCTGATGATAAAGGGAGGTAATTATGAACCAGCAAACGAAGAAAAAGAAAGTACGGAAGGTCGCCAGGAGCTTCCTTCACCCCTGATGTCCTTCCTTCCGATACTGGTTCCCCTTCTGCTTATAACAGTAAAAGCTCTTCTTTCACTTGTCGATAAAGACGCTTCGACTCTTTTAAGCAGGATATTCAGGTTCCCGGGAGAGCCTGTCTTCGCTCTTGGGACAGGAGTGCTGTTTTCCCTTCTTCTGTTAAGGAAAAAGACTATGGAAGCTGTGAATTCAGTTTTTACCGAAGCCATCGAAAAAGCCGGTCCGATATTAATAATAACGGCAGCCGGAGGAATGTTCGGAATGGTGATCAGGGAGACTGGGGTTGGTGAATATGCAGGTCAGATCCTTGCCGGAACAGGAGCAGGTCTCCTGGTGCCATTTCTTATAGCTTCCCTGATGAAAACTGCACAGGGCTCGTCGACGGTAGCTGTGATAACAACAGCCTCATTCGTTGTACCTATGCTTGATATGCTCGGTTTAGCTTCGGAGCCGGGCAAAATACTGGCAATGCTGTCGATGGGTGCAGGATCGATGATGATATCACATGCCAACGATTCGTATTTCTGGGTGGTTTCCAGTTTTTCGGGACTCGACATAAGGACAGCTCTCAGAGTTTATTCCAGCTCTACGGCAGTAATGGCAATAACAATTTTTTTTATGGTCTGGCTTTCATCGCTGTTTATTCTTTGATTTCATTCTGATGAACTAATTTTGATAAAAACCAATTTTATGAATTCCAGGGACTGTGCCAAGCATATTTTTCTCGCCGGAGTCAAAGGTGTTCTGCCCGACAGGATAATTTCCGATACACTGTCATTTCAAGGATCGGTTTTAAGGGCGGGCAACCTCAGCTATGATCTCGACAGATTCAGTAATGTATATGTACTGGGCGCCGGTAAGGCCAGTGCCGCTCTGGGGCACTATCTGGAAGTCCTTCTCGGTGACAGGATTAAAGCCGGGCATATTGTCACGAAGTATGGGTTTTATGTAAGACTCAAAAGGATCAAAGTTTCGGAGGCAGGCCATCCTGTACCCGACGCGAACAGCTTCAGCGCCACGAAGGAGATAATTGATCTCGCTGAAAATGCGGGAGAAGAGGATCTTGTAATATGTGTTCTTTCGGGTGGAGGCTCATCACTTCTTGCCGACTTTCCGCCTGCATCGACACCCGGAGAGATGATGCTCTTTAATGATATGCTTATCAGATGCGGTGCCGGTATCGGCGAAATGAACATTATAAGAAAACATCTCTCCGGGGTGAAGGGCGGTCATCTTGCAAGGTATATCTGGCCTGCAACATCAGTTACCATCTACCTGTCGGATGTGCCGGGCGATGCTCCCGAAACTGTTGCATCGGGACCGACAGTGGCCGACCACTCAAGCTTCAATGATGCCCTGAACATTATTGAGAAATATGGTATCAGGAATGATATGCCACCATCACTGCTTTCGCATATTGAAGACGGTATACGGGGGATGATCCCCGATACTCCTAAACCGGGAGACATAATATTCAGCAGGTCGGAAACAATTCTGGCCGGCAATAATTATACTGCACTATCGTCGGCACGGGAAGAAGCTCTCAGGACAGGTTTCCATGCCGAGATCGTTACCGATGAACTTAAAGGTGATGTCGTGAATGCGAGCTCCTTCATCATCGATAAGATACTTTATTACAGGAACAACCATGATTTGCCCAGGCCTCTTTGTCTGCTTTTCGGCGGAGAGACCACGGTAAAAGTCAACGGTGAAGGCCTGGGAGGAAGGAATCAGCACCTGGCCCTTATTATGGCAGTCAGTCTTCAGAATATTCCTGGCATTACCTTTCTTTCGGCAGGAAGTGACGGTAATGACGGTAATACCGAAATGGCCGGCGCTGTTGTGGATAGCAATACGGTTCACGAAGCGCTATCGATGAATGTGGATCCGGAAAGGTTTATCCGGGAGTTCGATTCATATAACTTCTTCAGGTTGACGGGTGGTCATGTTTTCACCGGTCCGACTCTGACCAACGTCATGGATCTTGCCGTGGCAATAATTGAATGATCTGAATCTCTGAACCATTATGTCGCCAGCATATATTTTATTCATCGTCGCCACCGGGGTTAGCTTACTGCTCCTTATGGTCCTGAAATTCAGGCTCAACGCATTCATTGCCCTTCTCGTAACTTCAATCCTGGTCGGTATTCTTGCCGGGATGCCTGCTGAAAAGATATTGTCGAGTATTGAAGAAGGAATGGGAGGGACTCTGGGTTTCATCGCAGTGGTGGTAGGTCTCGGGGCCATTTTCGGGCAGATGCTTGAAAGTTCGGGAGGTGCCAGGGCCTTTGCCCACAGCCTCCTTAGAAAATTCGGCAAGGGAAAAGCCTCATGGGCTCTGATGCTGTCAGGTTTTGTTATTGGAATACCTGTTTTTCTTGATGTGGGATTCATCATTCTTATACCTATAGTATATGCTCTGGCCCGCGATGCAAAACGATCAGTACTTTTCTATGCCATTCCCCTTCTTGCAGGTCTGGCCGTTACACATACAATGGTCCCACCAACACCGGGTCCTGTGGCCGTGGCAAATATTCTCGACGTGGACATAGGCTGGGTAGTACTTTTCGGTATCCTTACCGGCATTCCGACAGCCATCATCGCAGGACCTGTATTCGGTCGCTTCATAGCCGGTAAAATAAAAATAGATCCTCCAGCCACATTCGCGGAACATCATGATAATGATGGGGATTCTCAAAAGGAGCTTCCTTCGTTCATCTCAATAGCACTGATCATCATGACACCGCTTCTTCTTATACTGACAGGCACTTTCATTAAACTCGGTATAACGAATGAATGGATAAGACGGTCATTACTGACAGATATCCTGGTGTTTATCGGACATCCTTTTACTGCACTCATTATAGCAACCTTCCTGTCGATGATATTGTGCATCAGGAATAAGATGTCAGGACAGACCATCCTCGACCTGAGCACAAAAGCCCTTGGTCCTGCAGGAATCATTATACTTGTTACAGGTGCCGGAGGCGTCCTGAAGCAGATACTTATCGACAGCGGCATCGGACAGATCCTTGCTGAATCTCTTTCAGACTCGTCAGTACCGCTTGTCCTGCTCGGGTGGTCATTAGCGGCACTGGTAAGAATTACCCAGGGTTCAGCTACAGTTGCCATGATTACCGCGGCAGGAATAATGGCCCCCATACTCCCCGTTTTCAGCTTAAGTCAGCCTGCTGTTGCAATTATCGTGGTGGCTATAGCTGCCGGAGCAACAATCCTGTCGCATGTTAACGACAGCGGATTCTGGATTGTCAGCAAATATCTTGGAATGAATGAAAAGCAGACTCTTCAGTCCTGGACGGTGATGGAAACCATCATTGCAGTAACAGGCCTTGCAATTACCATGAGCCTGAGCCTGTTCATAAGATAAGCATCCGGGTCAGGGAAAGGATTTACCTTTTTGAAAATTTGTTTGTAAATTTAGCCGGTTCCACACTGACTGAAACCCGGTGATATCACTATGAAAAGGATTATCCTTGCAATATCGGTGCTCCTGGCTGCTCCTGCCCTGACGGCACAGGTGGGAGTTCCAATTCTTACCGATTTCTCGCAGAGCAGGAACATTGAGAATCAGAACTGGGCACTTTGTCAGGATGAAAACCAGATCATGCTCTTTGCCAACCGGAAAGGAATACTGACTTTCGATGGCGAGGAATGGATTAATATCAGGATGCCCGTAGTACCATATTCGCTTCAGAAAAACCCTTCCGATAAAAGGATATATCTTGGCGGAGATAACCATTTCGGGTATATAACAAGTAGTGAATCAGAATCCTGGCGTTATAACTCGCTTTCAGACAACACTGCCGGAACAGGTGTGATAACAAAAATAATTTTCGGTACTTCTTCTGTGTGGTTCTATAGTGAAAAGACAATAATAGAATATGATACTGAAGCAGATACCACCCGGCTGCGTCTCGATTCCAGGGAAGGCAATTCTTTTACCGGACTCATTGTAATGCCTGAAAACACCTACGTTAATGTTTCGGGTAAAGGTCTGCACCGTATCGAGAGTGACACCCTCTTCCCTATAGTGACAGGTTACCTTACCGAGAATACCAGCATCCTTTTTTCACTTCCCTATAATTCAAATCTCATGCTTTTAGGCCTGGGAAACGGCACCCTCTCGCTTTTCGACGGGATGAAATATTATGACTATCCGCTTAAAGACGACGGTTATCTGAAAGAAAATATTCTTTCGGAGGGAATCAGCCTTGCCGATACAGCTTATGCTTTCTCCACCCTCGAGGGAGGTGTTATCATTGTCAGAAAGAAAACAGGCGAGGTACTATTTACAATAAACAACCAGAATGGTTTACCCGACGATGAGATACTGGCTATAGGATCTGACAACAGCGGAGGTCTGTGGCTTTCGCACCAGTACGGACTGACACGTGCCGACCTCAGCATTCCCGTTCGCAGTTATTGCATCTATCCCGGCCTGCTGGGTAATCTTACTTCAGCCATGATGTACGACAATGAATTGTATGTGGCGACAAGCGAGGGAGTTTTCTACCTGTCGGAGGTCAGAAGCTACGACAGGATAGAAGTGCTGGTAAGGGATGATGCTTCGCAGCGAGAGGACCGGCAGTTTGAGCTGAAGCAGGAGGAAGAACGGGACCTCATTGCCCCTGATCCCGATATGGGAAAACAGGATACCAGAAGAAATATAATAACAAGAATATTCGGAAAGCGTGCTGAGGATGAAGATGAAACGGGAACGGAAATCGCCAATGCTGACGAAAAGGAACAGGAGTCGCGTCAAAATATATCTGCTTCACCATCAGCGAGTTTTACTACAAGAACGATCAGCCGGCTACGGGAGATCAATCACGTTTACCGGAAAGTGGAAGGTCTTAATGAAAAATGCCGCCAGCTGGTTTCAATACCGGGAGGCATGCTGGCTGCAACCAATAAAGGCCTTTATGTCATCAGACAGCATAAGGCTTACCTGCTTACCCCCAACAGATACATAAACAATATTAGCTGGAATGCCTACGGCGACAGATATTACATTTCAACCAGTGATGGTTATTTTTCCATAGTCCAGAAAAACAGGGGATGGAGAACAGAATTCCCCGATGACGGTTTTTTGCATCCGGTATATTCAGTCACTGCCGACAACAAGGGTTCTCTATGGATAGGCAGCGACAATACCGTATACAGGTCGGAGGCTGGTAATGAAGAAGCTTTGGGAAATTATAAAAAATATAATATCGAAAATGATTATCCTGAAAGATTTACTCTCGACCTTATTAACGATACTCTATTCCTGTTCACCGAATCGGAAATTTATTTCTTTGATTATGAGGCTGACAGCTTTAATCCATGCAGGCAGGGTGGCGGTAATGCCTTCAGGGAGAGTGCATTTTATATCCCGGTGTCAAATGTAAACCTTATATGGAAAGGCGATGAGTGGATATCTCTCGACCCCCGGCATAATATAAGATCACTGGAACTCTCCCTTCTGAAGATCTTTGATGATATTGTTTCGATCATGGTCGAAGATAATCATATATGGGTCATCGACGGGAGCAACAGGCTTTATGGTATCAGAAGAAAAATGGTGACGGGAACAAGTCCTGAAATAAATGTTCTCATAAAAAATATAAGCAACGCCAGAGGTACAAATTTTGATCTTCAGAATGTTCAGTTCGACAGGGGAGACAATATTATTTATTTCGACATCGTTGCTCCCGGGTACCTGAAGAACGGAACGACAAAATATCAGTATTTCATTTATAAGGTGATGCCCGACTGGTCGGAATGGTCCGCTCGAACGCATTATGAGGTTCCTATAGGCCGGCCGGGTGATTATATCCTGCAGGTACGGGCCCGCGACCTCTGGGGTAACATCAGTGAACGAAGGTCGCTGAGGTTTACCATCAAGGCACCTCTTACGCGAACGGCAGTTTTTTACATTATTACAGGGATAATGGCTCTGTCGTTTATTGTGTTTATCATAAGGTTCAGGGAGAGACAGCTGCATGCAAAAACACGTCTTCTTGAACAAAGGGTACGGGAGAGGACAGCCCAGATAGAAGCCCAGAAAGGGGAGATAACATCAAGTATTGAGTATGCCGGAAGGATACAGAAGGCAATGCTTCATGTAGATGAGCATTTCAGGGATTCTTTCTCCGATTATTTCATTTTCTTCCGGCCACGCGATATCGTGAGCGGCGACTTTTACTGGATAAGTGAAGACGATAAGTCGATCTTCTTTACCGTTGCCGACTGTACCGGTCATGGCGTGCCGGGTGCTTTCATGAGCACCATGGGAATTTCAACACTGAACGAAATAGTGGCGAACAATCACGACCTGCAGGCTAACACCGTACTTAACCTGCTCAGAGAGAAAGTTATAAGGGCTTTACATCAGACCGGAAGGGAAGGGGAGGCCAGCGACGGTATGGATGTGGCATTCTGTATCCTGAATAAAAACAGAAGGCTGCTTCAGTATTCAGGAGCTTTTAACCCGCTGGTGATCTTCCAGCAGGGGGAAATGAGGGAGTTCAGGGCCGACAGGATGCCTATCGGAATCCATTATGGCGACGAACGACCATTTACCAACAATGTTATAAGTGTGAACCGGGGCGACACTCTCTATATTTATTCTGATGGATTCAACTCTCAGTTCGGCGGACCTGACGGCGGAAAATACAAGTCGGCAAACCTGAAAAAACTTTTAAGGGAGATTTACTACCGGCCTATGGTTGAACAGAGAAATATACTTCAGAATGAGCTTGAAAGGTGGATGGGAACCAATGATCAGACTGACGATGTTACAATAATAGGGATAAGAATTTAAACCGGCTTCTGCCGTTTTTTAATCAGCTTTGTAACCCGGGTTTACACTAAAAAAGTTATCTTTAAAACAAAACTCTTGTTGAATGAAGATCAAATTTCTCGGCGCTGCCCGTGAGGTAACCGGCAGCAAATATCTTATAGTAACAGACAGGGGCAAGCGGATACTTCTCGACTGCGGAATGTTCCAGGGAAAAGGCCTTGAGACCGACAGTATGAACAGGGAACTGGGGTTTGAACCTGACAGCATCGACCATATAATTCTGACACACGCCCATATAGACCATTCGGGACTTATCCCGTATGTTTACCGTCTGGGATTCAGGGGCTCGGTTATATGTACAACGGCAACACGCGACCTTTGTGCAATAATGCTTGCTGACTCGGGTTACATACAGGAGAATGATACTAATACTTACAACAAGCGGAGAGCTAAAAAGGGTCTTCCCCTGGTAACACCGATTTATACAAAGGAAGATGCAGCAGCATGCATGAGCCTGTTTATAGGTGTTCCCTATAATATGAATTTCAGAATCGACGAAAACATAAAGGTGAGGTTCACCAGTACCGGTCATATGCTGGGAAGCGGCGTGATAAACCTTCAGATCATTGAAAACGGCCAGATCAAGAGAATAGCCTTTACTGGAGACATTGGGAGGCCGGGCGACAGGATGCTGGCCCCCCCGGAACCATTCCCTCAGGCAGATATCATAATAACCGAATCGACGTATGGCGACAGGCTCCATGAAGATCAGAAATCAGCCGAAGATGAATTGTTGAGGATAATGATCGACACATGTGTTACTAAAAAGGGGAAACTTATCATCCCGGCATTCAGTGTCGGTCGTACCCAGGAAATAATTTACGACCTTAATAACTTCTTTAACGAGGGCAAACTGCCAAGAGTTAATGTTTATGTCGACAGTCCTCTCGCAGTCAACGCCACAGCAGTGTTCCGCGTTCATACCGAATATTTCAACGAGGAATTCAGACATTTGCTGCACAGGGACGATGATCTCTTTGGCTTTAGCAACCTGTTTTACATCAAGCGGGCAGAAGATTCGAAGAAACTGAACGATTACAGGGATCCGTGCGTGATAATTTCAGCCTCGGGTATGATGGAAGCCGGACGTGTAAAACACCATCTTGCCAACAGTATTTCTGAAAGCAGGAACACAGTACTGGCAGTAGGTTATTGTGCTCCTGAAACACTGGGAGCAAGGATTCTGAGAGGATCGCCCGAAGTATCCATTCATGGCAATGTATATAAGGTTAAGGCCGACATAAAAAAAATAGATTCATTTTCTGGTCATGCCGATTACCGTGAAATGATAAGCTTCCTGAACTGCCAGGAAAAGAACGGCATCGAAAAGCTGTTCCTTGTCCATGGCGATTATGAAGTTCAGAAATTCTATGCCGGAGAACTTCGGAAGGAAGGATACAAAAATGTTGAAATTCCTGCCAAAGGAGAGGAATATGATGTACTTTGATCAGGATTCAGCTACGCTAAACTGTCAGGAAGCTTCTCAGCTCCTTCCTTAAAATCTTGTAATCAGGGATCATCTCACCCAGAAGTCTGTAGAATTCAGCACCGTGATTATGGTGTTTCAGGTGGCAGAGCTCATGTACTATCACATAGCCGGTGTATACAGGATCCAGCTTAATGAGCTCGCTGTTTATCGTTATCTTGCCCCGTGATGTGCAGCTTCCCCATCTGCTCTTCAGCGGCTTTACAGCCAGAGCCGTCGGTCTGAAGCCATATGAAGCAAATCTGATGAGTATCTCATTCATCTTCAATGAAATAAAACCATGTGCCTCCCTGATGTACCACAATGCAAGGACTCTCTTTATTAAAGCTTCATTTTCAGGATCCCTAACTCCGGTTTCAATGTGTTTGTCAGACAGCTTAACATAAATTTTATCTGACTTTATCACTTTCAGTATCTTTTCCTCACCCAGGTACAAATGGACTCCACCATCGGCATATTTCCTGCCCTTGTTGATCCTGTAAAATGAATCCTGTCTGTCGAGATGTTTTCTGATCCATTCCGATTTTGCGTTTACAAATTTTTCCACCGGCTTAAGGCCTGTACCATATGGGGCCCTTACTATTACTCCTTTTCCCGGACTGACGATTATGCTTAGTGACCTTCTTCCTGAGAATATAACTCTGTACCTTATCCCGTCATGATCCTGACAGATCCCGCCGCTCAGATCCTTCTCCATTTCTTAATTATTCTGAAATTCTGTTAAATAAAACTTAAAACTCTTTTTTTCTTCTTTCATGGGGAATAAAGATGTTATTTTTGTTGTCAGTATTTATAGAATCAAAAGGTGCTGTTTTAAGGTTAAGTTAAGAGTTAAAGGAATTAAGAAGGACCCATATCGATTCTGAGTATAGTACAGACATTCTTTGCATAGGTTAGTTAGGTTATTTAGGTTAATTTCTAAGATCATGTGGGTTGAAACAACGGGTGGCAGTCTGTAGCCACCCGTTCTTTTTTTATTCTGATGAAAGTGTCAGTACTGTTATCTCAGGGGGCATCCACACCCTGAAGGGAAATCCGACAAAACCCAGGCCACGGTTCACATACAGATACTGATCGCCGTCATTATACAACCCTCCCCATTCAGGATATATATATTTTGCCGGACTCCACCTGAATCTTTTTGTTATTATTCCTGCCTGCAGGCCATGGGTATGGCCGGCAAAGGAAAGTTCAATATCTGTTTTATCGCACACATCCCGTCGCCACTGGTTAGGATCATGGATCAGAAGCATTCTTAAAGCCGCACTGTCGGTACCTTCTGCTGCTGCTCCGATATCATAATGGACAATCCCCGGATAACGTCCGGCTGTGCTCACCCCAATGCAAGCCACCTCAGCTCCGTTGATAAGTAACCTGATATTTTCATTGTCAATAAGCCTGTACCCCGATGCCCTGATATAATCGCTTACCTTCTTTACGATCTCTTCCCTTGTCGATTCATTTGCCCCGGGGAAGTAAGTTCCCATGTCGTGATTACCGAGTACAGCCAGGTTTCCGTACCTGCTCACGGCTTTGGCAAGGATGGTGTCACAACTGTCATATTCCCTCCATCCGTAACTGATGAAATCGCCGGTATTGATGATAAGGTCGGGCTTGCAGTCGTTGACAATGGCAACAACCTCTTCCAGTCTTTTTTTGTGATTGTCGTATGAAGCAAGGTGAAGATCTGAAATATGGACTATCCTCAGTCCTTCAAGCCGGTTGTCAAGCCCCTTTATCCTGACATCGACATTCTCAACCGAGAAGTTGAATCTGCCAGAAATCGTGCTTACTGCCACCACGATAAAGATAATTGCAGCGAGGATGAACCCTGTACCAGTTAGCCCTGCTGAGTATCCGCCTCTTCTTAGTCTGAACAGCCTGCCTGTATAATGAAAGAGAACAAGGATGGTCCTCGGAATCACAACCCCGATTAACATACCCGTGAAATTCATGTGGTTGCGGATGTTGGAAGGAGTGTCAAAATCGCCATTGAAGAAATGATTACGGGCGAGGAGCAGCCAGATTGCAAGGCTCAGAATGATATGTGTTATCAGGATGATGCAGAATACAGATTCCCGGCGCCTGAACCATCGGTCTCTGATAACAAGGAAGGTCAGGATGTCGATAATTAAAAGGATTAGTACCGTAAATATCATTATTGATTCAGATAACTATTTTCAGCTTCCTTAAATGTATTCGAAGGTGATATTTTTAAGCCATTTATCCTCGAGAAGCCGGGCGATACGTTTCACAACAGTCCGTCTTATCTCCAGTTCCACGGGAAGGTTGGGATCCTGGTGGGCAATATTAATCCTGGTTCCGATCACAAAATGGATCTCGTCGCTGTCCATCAGCATCCTGACGATTTTATCGGCTGGGCCCTTTCCCAGCCTCACGCTGTTGTTGTAGGTCTTTAGTATCTCGTTGACTTTCTGAAGAGTAAGGATGCCTTCGGTTACAAGGTCTATACCTTCGAGAAAGCTTTCGGGAGGAAGTTCGGGATCTTCGAAAATAAGTTCATCTACAATTGTCCTGTTAAGCTCGCGTGCGATTATGTCGGCTGTTGTGCCGCCGCAGAGAATTACCTTTCCCTCGTATTCCTTAACCTTCCGGGCAAGAATAAGATCTTTCTCTTTTTCATAGGGAGGGCCGGTGCAGAGAAGTAATTTTCGTGGTTCGCGGAAGTAGATAATGGCACAGCTTATGTCGTCCCTGGCTTTATAGCCGTCGTTTTTGTGTGCCATGGTTACTATCTTGCCTGCAAGCATCGATGCCGATATTGAAGGTTCGCCGCTAACCAGTCTGGAAGCATAGGCAACAATATTCTCTCTTTCCCATCCGAAAGGGAAGGCTTCGCTGCCCATGCCGCTCTGAGCGACGCCATCGGAACAGAAGATTATCCTGTCTTCTTTTTCAGGCATAAAGGTGCATGTTTTCAGGATCCTGCCTGCATGTCTTCCGCTCTCAAGAGTTACCGTTTTCCAGGAAGGATCAAATTCACGGTTACCGCGAAGGATTATAGTAGGGGGATTATCATATTCCAGGATGTTGGTTCTGCCCCTGCTTTCAATGTCGACAATGGTAAAAGTTGCATAGGCAATTTTCCTCTCGGCACATTCAGGAAGCGTTTTCATTATTATCTCTGCGATCCGGTCTATTTCCTTGTGCTCGCGGGTAAAATTCAGAGCCATGGTCGAGGTGAGAGTTGCCAGTATATTTGCTTTGACACCGTGTCCCATGCCGTCGGAAAGCACAGCTATCACACGGTCCTCTTCCCTGATGTACCTGTTGAGAAAAACGTCGCCGCAGATCTTTTCAGCATCATGATTTCGCTGCTGTACGTTTACTTCTATGTAGAAATCACTGTTCACCGCAGTTATCACCCGTTGTTTTTAGCGTTACTTCTTCTCCTGTATGATTCGATGATGGAATTGAGCATCTGCTCTGTTTCGGAGGCTCCTTCGCCAAGGAGGAAGCCTATTTTCTGAACCATCTCAAGGTTTTTTTCTATCACTTCGCTGACCCTGTTTATTACCTCTTCTCCCTGGACTTCAGGTGAATACAGATCGCGTATAACGGCTCCGCATATTCTGTTCTTTTTAATGGGGAAAATGGAGATATTCAGCATCCTCTCCTCAAAATGAATATCCTTGCTTACAACAGGTTCATCTTCTTTCATCACATAGGTGAACATATTATACACGCTGAAAGGGATGAGAGTCTTGATATCAGCTCCGGAAAGTCCGGGAATAATTTCGGATATAGCCCTGGCATCTTCTCCGATAATATTTATGAAACTTCTGTTGGAATGAAGAATTTTAAGGTTATTGTCAACTATCACCACTCCTGTCGGGAGCTTGTCGAGCATGTTATTGAGCATGTCGGAAGCGCTTTGGGCCATCTCTTTTTCCCTGAGGGCAATTTCTTCCGACTCCTTCAGAGCTTTTTTTGTTTCAGCCAGCTTCCTGTTGGTCTGTCTGAGAGTTTCAATATACTCCTGCTTGTTGCGGAGGTTGAAGGTATGACACATCTCCGGAACAGCAAGTCCCTTGGCTACCGTGGAAGCAAAATCGCGGCACGATTTATATCCGCAGGCGCCGCAGTCGAGCTCTTCCGACTGGGTTGCTTTGCCTATTATCTTAAGAACTTCATTTACAGATTCTTCGGGCGGCTCAGGGATTCGCTGGTCGTCGGGGGTGAATGTCCTGGAAAAATCAAGTTGCAGCCATTTTTCCATATCTTCCTGCCATTGTTTCAGGTCGAGTGCCGCAATCCTTTTTTCGGTGTATCTGCTCACCAGCGCCCTTCGTCTGAATTTTTCGGTGTGTTGTTCCATGCCCGGACCGAGAAGGCAGCCATGGCAAAAGAACAGGTTGAAATGATGTTTTATGGTGTCGGTAAACTTGTCGAAATCGTTGATAGCTTCCAGTATGTCTTCCTTTCCGGAAGCTGTTATGACCCGGCTTGATATCATATCGCGTTTAAGTCCGCCGGCCTGTATAATACCTGCCGGTACCGGATACAGAGCTCCCCAGTTTCCGAAAGGAGGGTCGAAGTCCGACATCTTCACCAGTCTTTCCTGAATTTTAAATTCTTCGAACAGCTGGCGCAGCTCAATAAATGTAAGTACACCTTCAATAAGCTTTCCCGAACGGTACATAAGGGCTTCATCCTTGGCATCAATGCAGGGGCCGATCTGTACTACCGGAACATCCTCACCGTAAATTTCCCTGACAACCATTGCTGTAGCTATCATCGGTGATACCAGGGGAGCGAGATTAGGTATCATTTCGGGGTGATACTTCTCGATTATCTTAACTATTGCCGGACAATTGGCCGTGACATAGTACTTTCCTTCCGATTTGCTGAACAGATCGGCATATTTCGCTGCTACAAGATCTACTCCGAAGGACACTTCATGCACATAGCTGAAGCCCAGTTTGCGAATCATTGCAACCAGCTTTCGGTAGTCTGTGATATCGTCGAATTCCGAAGCTATTGAAGGTTCTATAAGCGCTGCAACCTTTTTTCCCGATGCAAGCAGTTTCTTTACCTCATCCTTCGAGTCGCGAAACTCTATGGCACGCGGTGAACAGGATACATAACACAGGCCGCAGCCCACACATCTTTCGGGTACTATGGTCGGGTGCTCCTTATGGGGCCTTACTTCTATGGCATTGACCGGACAAACACGCACACATGAATAGGAATTTTTGCAGCGGCTGTCGTCAATTCTCAGAATGGGCACTTTAGATCTGGGCATATTTCCTTAATGACGAAGGTTATTTAAGGTTCCTGAATTCGCTGTCAAGAATGTTTTCAATTTCAGCAAGGGCTACATTTTCAAACAGTTTTCCGTTGATTGTGAGATTCGGTCCGTTGTTGCAGTGCCCCATGCATCTGGCTCCCCTGAATATAATCCTGTCTTCCAGATGATGCTTTTTCAGATAATCTCTTATGAACATTACCAGATCCCTGTTTCCCCTTGAGAAACAGGAACTTCCGAGACAGATTTGCATTTCAGCTGCCTGTGACATTTTTGTTGTTTTCTGAAAAACAGTCAGACAAATTTAATAATTAATTCCCAGCTTAATCCCGGAGCCTGATTTAAAAGGCTGTTACATTTGCTTATATTACTCTGATCTTTGTTATTACGGAGTTTAAGATGCTTATTTTTAATGTTTCCGGATAGAGTGGGTAATATCTTAATTGACAATGCTTTGTGTATATGTTATTATGTACAGGCTGAATTCATTTTATTGTTATTTTATAAACATTGTTATTTATATAACAATAAGATATTATATTTGTATAATATACCTTTTATTTTATGGATAAGGATATAGATGTCATTTTGAAGAAATTCAAGCCCGGGAGGAGGGAGGAGCTTTTACCCCTGCTTCAGGAGATACAGGAAACGAATGGTCATCTTTCTGAGGAAGCTATCGTGAAGGCAGGGAGATTTGTAGGGTTGAGCACCACAAAGATATACGGAGTAGCAACATTTTATGATCAGTTCAGATTTATCCCTTCAGGAAAGGTATGTCTGAAAATATGCAACGGCACTTCTTGTTTCATGTCCGGTTCCGGGGCAGTGATTAACAGGATCAGAGAGGAGACGGGATTTGAGGCAGGACAGACAGGCAGGGACGGTGTTTTTAGTTATGAGATCACAACCTGCATGGGAGGTTGCCATCATGGTCCTGTTTTGAGTGTAAACGGAGAATATCTTACATCGGTAAAACCCGAACAGATACCCGATCTGCTGAAGAAGCTGAAGTTCATAATTGAAAATGATTAAATGGACGACCTGAAGAAATTTCTTACCGAAAAAGTACTGTTGTCTGAATCTGATACCCTTCCTCCGGAAACAGAAAAGATGCTGGAAGTTATCAGGCGCGAGAAAACAGACAAACCGGTAATTTATATATCTTCAGGGACAAGCAGCATCATTGCAGGATCGGAAAAGACATGGTCGGAAGTAAAAAATTATCCGGGTGAGAACTCAAAAGACACAGAGCTTGTCAGGGTGGGCTGCAACGGCCCTCTCAGCTATGAACCTTTTATGTGTATTCAGCTCCCCGGAAAGAACAAGCTCTTTTTCAGGAACATAACCGAAGAGAAGGTAGAACCTCTCCTTAACGGTATTTTTCACAGTGATATAAGCGAGGAAGACCTTGTTGGTCAGCACGGTAACAGTGGGTTTGGTATATGGCAGGGAATTCCATTCATTGATGAGCTTCCCTGGTTTGCCCTTCAGAAAAGAGTTGTTCTTGGAAACTGCGGCTGTTATGATCCTGAAAGCATTGAGGAGTATATTGCCCGTGGAGGTTACAGGGCCTTTATGAAAGCCATACGACATTACACTTATGATGAAGTTTGCACAATTGTAGAGAAAAGCGGCTTAAGAGGACGCAGCGGAGGAGGTTATCCCACAGGACTGAAATGGAAACAGGCACTGAATACTGCCACCGCATCGAGGTACCTGATATGCAATGCCAAAGAAAGTGATCCGGGAGCCTTCACCGACAGGACCATTCTGGAAAGCGATCCGCACCGCCTTGTTGAGGGAATAGCAATAGCCTCTTATGCCATCGGAGCAACAACAGCTTATGTGTTCTTCAGAAAAGATTCGCCTGTTGCTCTCGGAAAACTGCTTGGGGCAATCGCAAGCGCAAAGGATTACGGGCTTCTTGGACATAACATACATTCAAGCGGCTACAACCTCGATATTATTGTACGGGCAGAACCGGGGGCGTTTGTATGTGGAGAAGAAACAGCTCTTATCAGCACCCTCGAAGGACGTAGAGGGATGCCCCAGCTGAAGCCGCCCTATCCGGCAATATCGGGTCTCTTCGGCAAACCCACTGTTATCAATAATGTGGAAACTCTGATGAATGTACCTCTTATCATGCAGAACGGACCCGAATGGTTCAGAAGCATGGGTACAGATACCAGTCCCGGAACCAAGGTGTTTTCTGTTGGCGGGAAAGCCAGGCTGGCTGGTGTTATTGAAGTAGAAATGGGAACCACACTTCGTTCACTGGTTGAAGATATCGCAGGAGGGATAAGAGAGGGAAAGGAACTGAAGGCTGTTCAGATGGGTGGTGCTTCAGGGTTTTTTATTACACCTGAAAACCTCGAACTGCAAATCGATTTTGATATTATAAGGGAAAAAGGACTTTCCATGGGTGCCGGAGGCCTCATAGTTGTGGATGAACAGACATGTATTGTAGAGCTTGTAAGGTACTATATGGAATTCATTCGCAACGAAAGCTGCGGTAAATGTATCCCGTGCCGCGAAGGCACAAGCCGGATGCTTGAAATACTCGACAGTGTGATCAGAAAGCCGGCAAATGAAGATTCAGGAACAACTCTTGAAAGATTCAAGGGCGTAATGCAACTGGAAACCATTGCTACCGTAATGAAGGATACTTCGTTGTGCGGTCTTGGTCAGTCGGCTCCAAACCCCTTTCTGAGCGCTCTTAATAATTTCAGGGAGGAGTTTGAGGAACATATTTTTGACCGTAAATGCAGGGCTAATGTATGCAGAGGCCTGAGAACTTTTTCGATAGATGTCGAAAAATGTACGGGTTGTACTGCCTGTGCTTCCAAATGCCCGGTAAACGCCATTTATGGAACAAGACTCCAGCCGTTTTTTATCGTGGAGGAAAAATGCACCGGTTGCGGTATCTGCTTCGATATCTGTAAATTCAGCGCAATAAAGGTAAAATAAGGGTTATGCTCTTCACTATTCAGGTAAATAACAGGAAGATAAGGGCTGAAAAGGGAGAAACGATACTTTCGGCACTGAACCGTAACGGGATAATCATTCCGACGCTCTGCAGGATGAAGGATTTTACTCCCACCGGTGCCTGCAGGATATGCGTGGTGGAGGTTGAAGGGCGTGAAAACCTTGTTACAGCGTGTTCACAGCCGGTTGAAGAATGGATGAAAATAAGGACCCATTCACCGAGAGTCATTACGGCACGAAAAACAATCGTTGAACTTCTTCTGTCAAACCATCCCGACGACTGTCTCTATTGTGATAAAAACCTGAATTGCGAACTACAGAAGCTGGCTGAAGAACTGAATATAAGGGAGAGACGGATAAGAGCCCGTAAAATAAAACCAAGGCTCGATCAGTCGAGCCATGCCATAGTGAGGGAATTGTCGAAGTGTATTCTCTGCGGCCGTTGTGTAAGGGTTTGTGAGGAAGTTATTACAACAACGTCGCTCGATTTCATAAACAAGGGCAGCAAAATACATGTGGGACCATCAATGGACCGGGACTTCAACTTCTCAAGCTGTATTAATTGCGGCCAGTGTGTCATGGTATGCCCCACCGGAGCTCTTCATGAAAAGCATAACATTAACGAGGTACAGGAATATCTTAACAATCCCGAATTCATGAAGATCATTCAGTACTCTCCCCTGGTTGCTTCAGGTATTGCAGAAGAACTTGGGATAAGATACAACAGGGAATTTGAGAGAATGTTAAATTCGATCCTAAGGAAAATAGGCTTTGAAAAGGTCTTTGCTGCCGGCGCCGGAACAGATATATGTCTTTATGAGATTGCGGAACAGCTAACAGAAAAAGTTAAAGAAAAACATGATAAGCCCCTGTACATCTCTGCATGTCCTGCCTGGGTGAAATATGCCGAACAGTTTATGCCCGACCTGATACCTGAACTTTCTACGGTGAAATCGCCTCAGCAGGTTACGGGAATACTCATAAAAACTGTCGTGGCAGCGGAAACCGGGATAAGGCCGGAGAAGATATTCTCAGTCTCTGCAACACCATGTCTGGCAATGAAATTCGAAGCCAGAAGGGACGGCATGATGAGGAAGGGTATCAGTGATGTTGATACCGTAATGACAGTCAGGGAACTTGCAAGGCTGATCCGGCTCTATGGTGTTGATGTTTCAAATGTTGCACCTGAACCCTTCGATGAGCCCCTGTCGGGATACAGTTCATCAGCCTCGCTCACTGAAGTCTCAGGAGGATTCGCAGAGGCTGTTGGGCGTTTGTACTTGTTCATGAAAACAGGTAAGGAAGCCGACCGGCAGATGTTCAGGAAGTTGCGTATGAGCGTCTCTTTCCGTGAAGTAACTGTTAATTCAGGTGAGGAGGAACTGAAAATTGCAGTTGCAGACGGGCTTACCGGCCTGGAAAAGCTGAAGAGAGAACAGGCAGCCGGAAAGAACTATGACCTGATAGAGGTGATGACCTGTCCGGGAGGATGTGTCAACGGAGCAGGTATGCCTTTCAGCTCAGCCCGCGATGAAAAGAAAACAAGGGTAAAAACAATATATCTGGCCGATGATACCGATGCAATAAATACTCCCTCCAAATCACCCGTACTGATAAATATATACGAAAAAATGATCAAAGAAAACAAGGAAATATCCGACAGAAAGATCTTCCATACACATTTTGAAAAGAGAGATGTATTATTATAGATAGCTGAGGTTAAAGCCAGCCATCGAGTGTGAAAGGACAAACATAAAAAGTCTGAGACCCCGTTGCACAGGCAACAAGCTTTTTGAAAAAGATGTTAGTATATACCATAAAAGAACTCTGCCGTACCTGTTACACATGTGTCAGGGAGTGCCCGGCCAAGGCCATCCGTATTGTCGGAGGACAGGCTGAAGTGATTGTTGAACGGTGCATTGCCTGTGGAAACTGCACGAAGGTATGCAGCCAGGGTGCAAAGGTATTCCTCAACACTACCGACAGGGTTCAGAAACTTATCGATGACGAGCCAAAGGTAGCAGCAATGGTAGCCCCAAGTTTCCCTGCTGAATTTTCCGAGATAGATGATTACCGGGTGCTCATAGGAATGATAAGAGCCATCGGCTTCACTTATGTGGCTGAAGTGTCATTCGGCGCCGACCTGGTGGCCGGCAGATACAAAAAACTACTCACCGAAAGCAAAGATCATTATATATCGTCCGACTGTCCATCTATTGTAAATTATATCAAATTTTATCATCCTGCCCTGGTGGAGAACCTGGCCCCGATAGTATCACCCATGGTTGCCATGAGCCGTGTTGTCAGAAAAAAATACGGTAACGATACAAAGATCGTATTTATAGGTCCCTGCGTGGCAAAAAAAGCTGAAAATGGTGAGATAGACGAAGCCATAACATTTACCGAGCTTAGAGACCTTTTTGCAAAACTGGGCATCTCACAGGCAAACAGTGAACCATCCCGATTCGATCCGCCGGCAGGAGGAAGGGGCGCTATTTTCCCTGTTACGAGGGGGCTGCTCCAGACGGCAAATATCAATGATGATGCAATAACAGGAAACATTATAGCTGCCGAGGGAAGGATAGATTTTCAGGAGGCCCTGAAGGAATTTGAAGCAGGACTGATAAAGACACAGAATATGGAGCTCCTCTGTTGTGAAGGTTGTATAATGGGCCCGGGGATGTCGAGAAACGGAAAACAATACACCAGGAGAGCCCTGGTAAGTTCGTACGCCAATGCCAAAATGGAAGAAATTGACAACGATCAGTGGCGGAAGTCGGTGGCTGAGTTTTCTGACCTGGATCTTTCAGTAAGGCACAAGCCTGACGATCACCGCTTTGACACCCCCGTTGTGAAAGATGTAAGCGACATACTCATATCAATGGGCAAATTCACTGAAAAGGATCATCTTAACTGCGGAGCATGCGGATACGAAACCTGTGTTGAACATGCTGTGGCAATTAAAAAAGGACTTGCGGAGGTTGAGATGTGTCTGCCCTATACTATTGAAAAGCTTCACAGGTCGGTAAAAGACCTGGCTCTTTCAAATGAAAAACTGAGTTCGATGAAGCAGGCTCTGAAACAATCGGAAAAACTTGCCCATATGGGACAGCTCTCTGCCGGAATAGCCCATGAACTTAACAATCCTCTCGGTGTCGTGATAATGTACAGTAACATCCTCCTTGAAGAATGCAGACCTGACGATCCGGTAAGGGAAGATCTTAAACTTGTCGTAGAACAGGCAGGAAGATGTAAAAAGATCGTCGCAGGGCTCCTTAACTTCGCAAGGAAAAACCAGGTTAACCATCAGCAGGTGAACCTTAAGGAATTCATAAGTCATAGTCTTGAGGGAATTATTGTGCCCCCAGGTGTCAGGATAGAGATAAGCGACATGACCACTAATCCCGTTGCAATGCTCGATTCGGACCAGATGATACAGGTT